>JBBQKE010000354.1:0-2132 GCA_038326585.1 Actinomycetales bacterium
GGGCGGCGTTGGCCGGGCGGTGGGCCGACTGGACGGGGAGGCGCAGTGGTCATGACCCCACATCCTGCCGCAGCTGGCTGCTGACGATCTCGACGTAGGTCGGGCAGTTCTCGAGCAGCTCGGTATGGGTTCCGCGGCCAACGATCACCCCGTCGTCGAGCACGAGAATCTGATCCGCTGCCTGCACCGTCGCGACCCGCTGCGCAACGACGATGAGGGTCGCGTCGCCGACCTCGCGCCGCAGAGCGGCTCGCAATCGAGCATCGGTCGCCGTATCGAGCGCCGAGAACGAGTCGTCGAACAGGTAGATACCGGGTCGCTTGACGAGCGCACGGGCGATCGAGAGTCGCTGGCGCTGGCCGCCGCTCACGGTCGTTCCACCCTGCGCGATCGGCGCATCCAGCTGCCCGGGCATCGCGCGCACGAAGTCGGCCGCCTGCGCGATCTCCAGCGCTGCCCACAGCTCGTCGTCGGTCGCCTCGGGCTTGCCGAAGCGCAGGTTCGAGGCGACGGTTCCCGAGAACAAGAACGCGCGCTGGGGCACGTACCCGATGCGGCTCCACAGCAGGTCGGGATCGAGGCGGCGCACGTCGACGCCGTCGATGAGCACTTCTCCCCCGGTCGCGTCGATGAGCCGCGGCAACAGGCTCACGAGCGTGGTCTTGCCCGAACCAGTGCTGCCGATGATGGCCGTCATCGTGCCCGGTTCAGCAAGCAGATCGATCGACGACAGCACCGGATGCTCCGCCCCCGGGTACGAGAACTCCACGTTGCGCAGCTCTACCCGGCCGCTCACGTCGAGCGTCATGACGGGGTCGCTCGGCGGCACCACCGAGGAGGGGGTCGCGAGCACCTCGCCGATGCGGTCGGCCGACACGGCCGCCCGCGGCAGCAGCACGGCGATGAAGGTGGCCATGAGCACGGCCATCAAGATCTGAATCAGATAGGTGAGAAAGGCCGTGAGGGCGCCCACCTGCATCTCGCCCGACTCGATGCGGAAGGCCCCGAACCACAGCACGGCGACGCTCGACGCGTTGAGCACGAGGAGCACGATCGGAAACATGAGCGCGAACAGGCGCCCAGCCGTGAGTGCCGTCGCAGTGAGGTCGCGGTTTGCCGACGCGAAGCGCTCACGCTCGAGCGGCTCGCGCACGAAGGCACGCACGACGCGGATGCCGCTGAGCTGCTCGCGCAGCACGCGGTTGACGGTGTCGATGCGCTCTTGCATGAGCCGAAAGAGCGGCACCATGCGGCTGATGATCACGCCGACAGCCAGCAGCAGCACCGGAATCGCGACGGCCATGATCCACGACAGCCCGACGTCTTGCTGCACCGCCATGATGATGCCGCCGATCGACAGCATGGGTGCGCTCACGAGCATGGTCGCCGTCATCAGCACCAGCATCTGCACCTGCTGCACATCGTTGGTCGTGCGCGTAATGAGAGAGGGCGGCGTGAAGTCGCTCACCTCGCGCTCGCTGAACGCCCCCACTTGCGCAAAGACCGAGGCGCGCAGATCGCGCCCAAAAGCCATGGCGACGCGCGCGGCGAAATAGACGGCGATGATCGCGCAGGCGATCTGAACGAGCGTGATGAGCAGCATGACGCCGCCCACCTGCAGGATGTAGTCGACATCACCCGTGGCGATGCCCCGGTCGATGATGTCGGCGTTGAGCGCCGGCAGAAACAGCGAGGCAATGGCCTGGCCGAACTGAAAGACGATGACCCCGGCGATCAGAGCGCCGTAGGGGCGCAGGTGGCGCCGAAGGAGGGAGACAAGCATTGTCTGCCCATTCTTCACCCGCAGTGGCTGTGCACTCGTCGCGAGCGTGCCGCTCTCAGCGAACGCGACTCACGGATGCTGCGCCAGAGTTCAGTGGTCGAGCCACTTCGCCTCTTGGTGGTCGGCGCTCACTCGACGAATCGTGCCCGATCGGGCGCGCAGCACGATCGACTCGGTCGAGATGATGCCACGCTCGCGCCGCACGCCGCGCACGAGCTCACCGTCGGTCACGCCCGTTGCCACGAAGAAGGTGTTGTCGCTGCGCACGAGCTCGTCAGCCTCATAGACGTAGTCGAACTTCAGGCCTGCTGCCGCGCCGTTCTGGCGTTCGACATCGCTGCCCGGCACG
>JBBQKE010000355.1:0-2130 GCA_038326585.1 Actinomycetales bacterium
CGTCTCCGTCAGAGACGACGAGCTCGTTGGCGACGGCCTCGATGTCGACGCCCAGTACGACGAAGTCGACGGTGGATGCGGCGCGCGCCTCATCGCTCCAGGTCGGGCCCGCGGCGCCGTCTTGCACTTCGCCCCACCAGGTCGCGAGCGGGCTCAACGAGAACGCCACACAGTCGTGCACGCTCACGTCGTCGGTCACGGGCGCGGTTACGCGCAGCTCGTGCGTGATCTCGCTCGCGAGGCGCAGGGCTGGCTCGGCTAGGGACGAGGGCTTAAGCTCGCCGGACTCGAGAATGAGCGGCAGGTTCGTGATGTGCGTGACGTGGAAGATTCTGTGCGGCAGCGCCGGCGGACGCACCTCGGCGGCCTTGCCCGTGCTACCCGGAGCGGGAGTGCGCAGACTGCGCGCCGCCGTGCGGGGCGTGCGCTTGATCGGCAGGGGCACCGCGGGCGGCGGAGGCGGAAAGCAACTGGCGCACATTCCTGGCTCGAAACCGTGAATGCATTCTTCCGTCGACGACCCAGCCACCAAGCACTCCCTCACAGGGGCGCCGCACGAACGCGGCCATGCCCCAAACCTCTAGGCTAGCGCGCTCAGCTGGGCAAGCGGGACGGTCGGAATCGCAATCCAGCCCTCCGACGCCGCGAGCGCCCGCTGATGTGTTGCGGGCGGGATGCTCGCACCGCGCACATGCGCGAGCGCCACCAGCGCGGCCAGCACCGCGTCGAGTGCGTCGGCCGAGGTCGTCATGAGGGCGCGGTGCTCGCCGAGCTCGAGCCAGGAGGCCGCCTGCTCGAGGTCGGCGATGAGGGCGCGGCGAGCATCCGGGGTCGTCTTGTAGCCCGGGCGCGCGAGCCCCCACACCCGCAGGGCCATCGCGGGGTACACCTCGACGACGGCACTCTCGTTCTGCCCCGAGCGGTCGACGGCTCGGCCATCGGCGGCGAGGCGCTGCAGCAGCACGGCGCACCGCAGCGCCGTCATGCCGAGTCGGTCGGTCGCGACGCTCAACGGCCGCGCGCCCGTGCGCTCGGTGACAAACCGGTCGGTCTCGCGGTAGGCCAGGCGCCGGCGCCACGCGAGGTCGCCCGTCGCGGTGTCGCCGAGCTCTCCCCCAGCCGAGTGCCGCACCACGAAGTCGACGAAGTCGCGCGGCCAGCCGAACGCGCAGTCGATGCCGATCAGTTCGACCTCGCGGGTCGCCCGCACGATGGTTTCGTCGTCGACGCCGAGGCTGAGCGACTCAAGCGCTACGGCTCCCCCGCCGGCGCTGAGCACCGCGAGCGCCGTACCCGCGGCCTCGGCCGCGAGGTCTACCCCTGCTACGCGCACCGCGCCCGCACTCACACGAACCGCACCGCCGACTGCAGCCGCGTGCGCACCTCGAACAGATCAGTGCCGCCGACGCCGACGCCGGGTAGCCCCGTGCGAATCACGTTAACCAACCTCGAGCGCTGCACGAGCAGACCCTGGGCTCCGCGCACGGAGCTGAGCTCGGTGAGCGACTGCGCAGCCTGGTCGTCTTCGACCACGATCGCCAGCGCCGAAAACTTCACGCGAGCAGCCCGCGCCAGCACTCGCGCCCGCGAGCCGAGCAGCGCCAGCGGCTTCTCGCCCTGCACGAGCCCCGCGCCGATGACCTCGCCGCGCTTGACCGAGACCGGCGCACCCCAGTCTTCACTGAGCACGGCCCACAGGCCGGTCGGCCCGAGCACGATGTGGTCGAGCTTGTCGTCGCGCGTCTGCCCGGCGAGCACATCGTGCCAGATCGTGAAGCCCATGCCGAGGGTCGCGAGCGCGGCGGCCGAGCGCTCTTCGGCTATCGCGGCCGCGAGCAAGTGCCTGATCTGCCGGGGCGCCGAACGCACGAGCGCGTCGTCGAAGGGGTCGGGCAGATCGGCTCCGCGACCCACCCACTCGCGAATGTGATCGAGGTACTGCTCGCGATACCAGCCGCCGGGGTGCCCGTGGGCCTTGGCAGAGGGACGAGAGTCGTAGCGCTGTGGGCCCGAAGCCCCGCCGCCCGACTGCGACCAGGCGCGCGACTGGGTGCCAGCATCCGCCCCCGAATCGTAGGCGTGGCGCGCCGCCGGCGAACCGACCCGCTGCCAGGCGCGCTGCACCGCATC
>JBBQKE010000356.1:0-2127 GCA_038326585.1 Actinomycetales bacterium
TCTTCGTCGCCGGTTTCTCGGCCTTCCAGGCGATAGAGCTGGTGCGATGACGCCGGCCGACTCGCGATGAGCATGAGCTCTCGAGAGCCGGATGCTCGGCGCGCGCCGGTCGACCGCACGAGCCTCGCGTGGCAACGCACGGCACTGCAGTCGTCGCTCGTCGCGCTGTTCGCCGGGGTCACGGCTCTGCAGCTCGGAGAGCCGGCGGTCGGCATCGTCGCGGCCGCGCTCGCCGGAGTCGCGATCGTGCTCGGGGCCGTCATGCCGCGGGTTCATCGAACAACCATCGAGCACCACGAGCCCTGGCCGCTCATGGTGCGCACGGTCGCGGTGCTGGTGGTCGCCGGTGGTGTCGCGATCGCCCTGGTCATTGCAGTCGCGGCCGAGCGCTGAGGCGTTTAGCTGCTCTCGAGCACGGCCATCGCGGCGTTGTGGCCAGCGATGCCGCTGACTGCGCCGCCGCGGCGCGCGCCGGATCCGCAGAGCAGGACGCCGGGCATCCCTGTGTCGACGCCCCAGCGCCGCGCCGGGGTGTCGAGAGGCGCACCGTTCTCGACCCACGGCCAGTCGAGGTCGCCATGGAAAATGCTGCCGCCCGGCAGCCGCAGCGCGTGCTCGAGGTCGCGCGTGGTCTTGGTCTCGACGCACGGGTTGCCGTTCGCGTCGGTCAGCAGCAGCGACTCGACCGGCTCGGCGAGCACCGAGTCGAGCGAGGCCAGCACGGCCCGCTGCAGGGTGTCGCGCATGGCGTCGTTCGTGCTCTCGGTGACGAGTCGGTCGGGAGTGTGCAGCGCGAAGACCGTGAGAGTCTGGGCGCCCGTCGCCCGCAGCTCGGGTCCGAGAATGCTCGGATCGGTGAGCGAGTGGCAGTAGATCTCGGCGGGCACCGGGTCGGGCACGCGGCCGGCGACGGCCGCGTCGTGCGCGGCCTGCAGTTGCGTGAAGGTCTCGTTGATGTGGAACGTGCCACCGAAGGCTGCCGCGGGGTCGAGCGCAGCATCCCGCAGCCGGGGCAGCCGGCTCAGCAGCAGGTTGACCTTGACCTGGGCGCCTTCCGCGGGCGGGGTGGCGAGGCCGTGTTCGGATGCCCCCGCACCGCCGCCCGCCGCGAGCAGCCGCGCGAGCTCGTGTGGCGAGCAATTGACGAGCACGTGGTCGGCGGCCGTGGCATGCTCGACCCCCTCGCCGTCGACCCAGTGCACGACGCGGTCAGGCGCGAGCGAGGTCACCTCGGCGCCTGTCGTGAGCGTCGCGCCCGCGAGCCGCGCGGCCCGCTCGAGCTCACCCGAGACCGCACCCATGCCGCCGACTGGAACGTTCCAGTCACCCGTGCCGCCACCAATCACGTGGTAGAGAAAGCAGCGGTTGGCGAGCAGGCTCGCATCGTCGTTCGGCGCAAAAGTGCCGATGAGGGCGTCGGTGTAGACGACGCCGCGCACGAGGTCGTTCGTGAAGGTGTCGGCGATGGTGCGGCCGACGGGCTGCTCGATGAGCGTGTGCCAGAGGGCATCGCCGTCTTTCGCGCCGCCTGCGGAGGCCGAGACCGCGGCCCGGGCTTCGTCGCGCGTCAGCAGGGGGTCAGTCACGGTCGGGAACAGCGCTTGCGCCAGGCGGGCCGTGCCTTCGTAGAACGTGCGCCACGCATCCGCATCTGACGCCGCCCCGATGCTCGCGAAGCTGGCCGCCGTCGCCTCCAGATGGTGGTTGTCCACGAGCAGCCCGCCCGCCCCGCCCCCGGGCACGGGCGTGTATGAGCTGTAGCGGCGCGGCGCGAGCGCGATGCTCAACCCCAGGTCGTCGATGACGCGCTGCGGCAGCAGGCTCACGAGGTAGCTGTAGCGACTCAGGCGAGCATCCACCCCGGCGAAGGCCTCGGCTGAGATCGCGGCACCGCCGAGCACGTCGAGCCGCTCGAGCACCTGCACGTCGAGCCCGGCCTGGGCCAGGTACGCGGCGGCGGTGAGGCCGTTGTGCCCCCCGCCGATGATGACGACGTCGCGGCGTTCGGTCACGGATGCCCTCCTTCGGTGCGGCCGCGCTCAGCGTATCCCGGTCACGGCCTCGGTTCGATCGACCGCTCGAGCACGTCGCGCACGGCGGTGATCGCGGGGCGCCCCGCGGCCGAGG
>JBBQKE010000357.1:0-2121 GCA_038326585.1 Actinomycetales bacterium
GCGTGGAACAGCACCTGGTAGAGCACGTCGCCCAGCTCTTCGAGCACGTCGTCGGGAGTGCCGTGCTCAATCGCCTCGATGAGCTCGTGCGCCTCTTCGACGAGGTAGCGGGTGAGGCTCTCGTGCGTCTGCTCGGCATCCCACGCGCAACCGCCCGGCGCGCGCAAGTGCTCGAGCACGGCAATGAGCTGGTCGAGGTGCGGGTGCGACTGGGGTGCGGGAAGCTCGGGTGCGGGCTGCGCGGCGCTCATGTGCCCATCCTGCCCTGCCGTGTGCGCGGGTGCGTGAGACTGGGGGCATGCTCCCCGAGATCGAGTGGCCCGCGCGCGTCGCCGCCACGCTGCTCGCGGTCGGGCTCGTGGCGCTGTTCGTGGTCCGCGCGATTCGCAAAGATCGTCGCGAGTATGCGCGCTTTCGCGGCTTCCGCTCGACGGCCCGGCGCCAGGCGATGATGCGCCGTTGGCTCATCGAATCGCTCGTGCTCTTCGGCGGCACCTCCCTGCTCGTGCTGTTGCTCGTGCATCCGTTTGTCGCGCCACTGCTCGCGGCGACCCAGGCGGTACCGACTGTCGCGTGGCTGCGGGATGCTCTCGCCGGTGGCCTGGGAATCGGGCTGCTGATCGGCGCAGGCCTCGGGCTCGCTGCACTCACCGTCGTCGGCGTGCGCAGCGCCCGCCGCGAAGGCGGCATCATCATGGTCGGCGACATCGCCGCGCTGTTGCCGCGCAATCGCCCCGAGCTCAGGTGGGGCGCAGCGCTCTCGATCAACGCGGGGCTTGTCGAAGAAGCGTTGTTTCGTCTGGCGCTGCCCGCGCTGCTCGTGGTCGTGACGGGCGAGCCGATCAGCGCCTTTCTGCTCGCCGCGCTCGTGTTCGGTGCGCTCCACGCGTACCAGGGCTGGATCGGCGTCGCGGCGACCTTCGTCGTCGGGCTGCTCTTCACGGCGCTCTATGTGACGAGCGGCAGCATCGTGCTCGCGATGCTCGTGCACGCGCTCTTCGATCTGCGCACGCTGATCTTCATTCCGATGGCGGTGTACCGCGTGCACGAGGTGCCGGGCAGCCTGCGGTTTCCGAAGCCGCTCGCGATCGCAGCGCCGGCCGCCGAGCCGGCTGTCGTCGACGAACCCGGGGCAGAACCCGCGGATGAGACTCAGGCCGACGGGGCGCCGACCGACTCGACGCCGTAGAGGTTCTGCAGGGTCAGGCCGACCCACGTCACGAGGTCGTCATCGCTCGCGGCGCTCAGCATGGGCACCGTCGCGGTGCGCTGCTGCGCAAACCACTTCGAGCCCGGGTACATTCGCTGAAGGCGCAGCTGCCGCGCATCGGCGAGCTCGAGCCCGACGAGCCGCAGGGTCGTGCCCATGACGACCCCGTCGCTCAATCCCAGCTTCTGGGCCTGGCGGCGCAGGCGCGACACGGCGAGAAGCGTGAGCACCGGCGCAGGCGGGTCGCCGTAGCGGTCGGCGAGCTCGTCGAGCACAGCATCCAGCGCCGCGTCATCGCTCGTCGGCGCGCTCGCCGTCGACAGCTTCTGGTACGCCTCGAGGCGCAAACGTTCGCTCTCGATGAAGTCGTCGGGAATGCGCGCGTCGACCGGCAGCTCGAGCCGCAGCTCGGTCTGCTCTTCGATCGCGTCACCGCGGAAGACGCTCACGGCCTCGCCGATCATGCGCAGGTAGAGGTCGAAGCCGACTCCAGCGATGTGTCCGGCCTGCTCGGCGCCGAGCAAGTTGCCGGCCCCGCGAATCTCGAGGTCTTTCAGCGCAATCTGCATGCCGCCGCCGAGGTCGCTGTTGGCCGCAATGGTCTGCAGCCGGTCGTGCGCGGTCTCGGTGAGTGGCTTGAGCTCGTCGTAGAGGAAGTAGGCGTAGGCCCGTTCGCGCCCGCGGCCGACGCGCCCGCGCAACTGGTGCAGCTGCGAGAGGCCGTACTTGTCGGCCCGGTCGATGATGAGCGTGTTGGCGTTGGCGACGTCGAGCCCGGTCTCGATGATCGTCGTCGAGACGAGCACATCGAACTTGCGCTCCCAGAAGTCGACCATGACCTGTTCAAGCAGCGACTCACTCATCTGGCCGTGGGCGACGGCGCTGCGCGCATCCGGAACCAGCTCGGCCAG
>JBBQKE010000358.1:0-2116 GCA_038326585.1 Actinomycetales bacterium
ACGCGGCGCACGTCGCCCACCGAGTCAGCAGTGACTGCTCTGGCCCCGACCTCGCCTCCTCCCGTTGCTCTCGTAGCGACGGCCCCACGGATGAGCGCGACCCCGACTCGACACTCACCGCCGCGAGTGCCCCTTCGCCGCCGCATCGCACAGAAGGCCTTTCCCCCTGCCGTCATGATTGTGGCTGCGGGGCTCCTCATCGGCACCTCGGTTCCGGCAACTGCCCTGTTTGACCCGGATGCTCCCACCGCGGCGACCGTCATGGCCGCGGCCGCGGTCAGCGACGAGGTCGTCGACCCGAAGCTGACCGAGGGCCAGGTGGTCGAGGTCGAGGTCGACAGCGAGCTCATCGCCACGGTCGCCTCGCGTGAAGAGTGGGGTGTGACGTCGTACGCCGAGATGCTGCGCTTGCGCTACGGCAATGTGAACTACTCGTACTCGACCTCAGGGTCTGGCGCGATTCGATGGCCGTTCCCCTACTCGACACAGATTTCATCCGGCTTCGGCGATCGCGTAGCTCCGTGTCGGGGGTGCTCGTCGTATCACCGTGGACTCGACTTCATCGCCCCCTACGGAGCCCCGGTGGGGGCGGTCGCTGAGGGTGTCGTCACGGCGGTCGGTCGCTACAGCTCGTATGGCTATCGCGTCGAGATCGAGCATGTGATCAACGGTCAGCGCGTCAAGACTCTGTACGCGCACATGGTCGAGAACAGTTCAGTGCTCGAGGTCGGCGCAGCGGTAGCGGCGGGTGAAGTCGTGGGTGCGCTCGGCAACACCGGGCTGTCGACCGGCCCGCACCTTCACCTCGAGATTCACGTCGACGATATTCCGATCGACCCGTTCGCCTGGCTGCAGGCCAACGCGAGCTGACCGCGTCGGCTCTGGTTAGCTCGCGATCCACACCGTGGTGTCGGCGGGCACTCTACGGCCATCGAGAGGACCACTGCTGAGCAGCACGTCTCCGGCGGGCAACTCGACCGGCGTCTCACCCAGGTTGGCGATGACCGTGATCGCGCCGTTGCGCAGGGCGACGACATCGACACTGTGGCCATCGATCCACTGCACGCCACCCATGCCGAGCTGGTTCTCAGCACGCAAGCGAAGCGCCGAGCGGTAGAGCTCGAGGGTCGAGTCGGGCACGCCCTGCTGCACGTCGCGGGCGAATCGCGCGAACAGCGGCGGCTGGGGCAACCAGCTGTCGCCTGAGCTGTTGAACCCGAACGCCGGCGCAGCCGATTCCCACGGGATCGGCACTCGGCATCCGTCGCGGCCATAGACCTCGCCATTGGTGCGGTGAAAGGTCGGGTCTTCGCGAACGTGGTCGTCGAGTTCGATGACTTCGGGCAGACCCAGCTCTTCGCCCTGATACAGGTAGGCGCTGCCCGGCAGGCTCAGCATGAGGGCCGTGGCGGCGCGGCCACGCCGCAGACCGAGCTCGTCGTCGGGCTTGTCTTCGGTGTTCGGGCCAATTCCGCTCGCGGGTGCTGCACCGTACGTCGAGAGCCCGTAACGGCTCGAGTGACGCACGACATCGTGGTTCGAGAGAACCCAGGTACTCGGCGCCCCGACGCCCGTGAATGCGGCGATCGACTCATCGATCACCGAGCGCAGCCGGTCTGCCTCCCACGGCGTGCCGAGGTAGCTGAAATTGAACGCCTGATGCATCTCGTCGGGCCGCACCCAGAGGGCTGCCTTCTCCAGGGGCTCGACCCAGGCCTCGGCGCACAGCACACGATCGCCCTCGTACTCGGCGAGCACGCGGTGCCAGTCGCGGTACACCTCGTGCACCTCGGGTTGCGCCCAGTAGGGCACGTCGTCGGGCGACGACAGTGCGTCGGCGATTCCCGCTGCCTCGGCCTTCTCGACAATGTCGGGTAGGCCTTCCTTCTTCATGAGGCCGTGCGCCACATCGACGCGGAATCCGTCGACACCGCGGTCGAGCCAGAAGCGCAAAATCTGCCGGAACTGTTCCCACACCCACGGGTTCTGCCAGTTGAAGTCGGGTTGCGAGCTGTCGAAGATGTGCAGGTACCAGGGCCCGAGGGTTCCGTCAGCCTCGGTGATGCGCGTCCACGCGTTGCCCCCGAAAACCGACTGCCAGTTGTTGGGCGGCAGC
>JBBQKE010000359.1:0-2106 GCA_038326585.1 Actinomycetales bacterium
CCGACGCGAGCCCCGGCTACCTCGACTTCGCCCGCCTGTGGGACGGCCACTGGTACTACATCATCGCCATCGTCGGGTATCCGAGCGAGATTCCGCGCGACGACGAGGGTCGTGCGGGCGAGAGCGCGTGGGCCTTCATGCCGGTCTACCCGATGCTCGTGCGTATCGGCATGGCGCTCACAGGTGACTTTTCAGCCCAGGGTTTCGCCCTCGTCGCTGTGATGATCTCGCTGCTGTCGAGCGCCGCCGCTGCCGTGCTGTTCTTCGTGCTCATGCGGCGCTGGCTCTCGCACGGCACCGCACTGCTCGCCACGCCCCTGTTCTGCACGATGCCGCTTTCGCCGATTCTGCAGGTCGCCTACGCCGAGGCGCTGCACCTCGCGCTGCTGCTGGGCGCGCTCATCCTCGTGCTCGACCGCAGGTGGCGGGTGCTCGCGGTGGTCGTCACGGTCATGGCGCTCACCCGCCCCAGTGGTCTTGCCTTCGCTCTGCTGCTCGCCCTCGTGTGGCTCTGGCGATGGATGCGCCGAGATCGCGAACCCTTCGCGCTGAGAGAGCGGGTGCACCTCGCGCTGACGGCCGTGATCGCCGGCTTCGCGGGGCTCGCCTGGCCGGGCATCGTCGCGCTCAGCACGGGCGACCTGTTCGGCTACACCGACACCGAGCTGGCCTGGCGGCGACCGTACATCGGCGATGTGCACCTCGTGCCGTTCACGCCCTGGGTGCAGGGGGCCCAGTGGTGGTTCGGCGACGTGCTCGGCGTGGTCATTCTGATCATCGTGCTGTTGCTCGCGGCGGCCGCGTTCGCGCTGCCCGCCATGCGGCGCATGCCGGTCGAGCTCAGGCTGTGGATCGTGGCGTACTCGCTCTATCTGCTGGCCGTGTTCTTTCCGCAGTCGAGCACGTTCCGGCTGCTGCTGCCGATCGTTCCCGTGCTCGGAGCGGTCGCGGCAGGCATCGTCTCGGTCGGTCGCGGGCCTCTCGGCCGTGCCGCTCTTGCGGCGCTCGCCGTCGGTTTGGGCATCGCTGGCCAGGTCGGATGGGTGCACATCGCCTGGTGGGTCGACGGCTACGACTGGACCCCGCCGTGATCGCAGGGTGAACAGTCGCCCCTCGATTTAGTGGGAGCGCCTCCATGCGGGATAATGGACAAGAGCTTTCATCGAAAGGGGAGATCACATGGCGGCCATGAAGCCCAGGACCGGCGACGGACCAATGGAGGCCGTCAAGGAGGGTCGCCTGATCATCGTGCGCGTGCCTCTCGAAGGCGGCGGACGACTTGTTGTGTCGGTCAACGACGACGAGGCCAAAGAGCTGCACGACGCTCTCGCTGCGGCGATCGCGTAACGCGACTTCTCGTGACTCCGCGACCTTTTCGGTCGCGTTCTTCCCGCGTGCGAACGTCGGCGTTATTCAGCGACGGTGTGTGACGAGTTGCAGCAATCCGTCTCCGACGGGCGACAGCGACACGTGCACGGCGGGCGATGCGCTGAGCTCGGCGATGAGTTCGCGCAACTGCGTCGTCGTCGACTCGCGACGCGCAGGGTCTGACACCGTGTCGCGCCAGAGCGCGTGAGCGATCAGCACCGCGCCGCCCGGACGCACGAGCCGCAGGGCGTGCTCGACGTACTCGAGCAGTGAACTCGCGTCGGCGTCGACCAGCACGACGTCGTAGCTGCCCTCGTTCATGCGCGGCAGCACGTCGATCGCGCGACCCGTGATCAAACGCACGCGAGCGGCGGCGTGGCCGGCGTCGGTGAAGTGGCGCCGCGCGACCTCGTGATGGTCGGCTTCAACGTCGATCGAGGTGAGCTGAGCATCCGGAGCGCCGGTCAATAGCCAGAGGCCCGAGACGCCGATTCCGGTGCCGACTTCGATGATCGACGAGGCGTTGACCGCGGCGGCGATGACGGCGACCTGAGCGCCCGTCGCGGGGCTGATGGGCTCGATGCCGAGCTCGAGCGACTGCGCGCGCGCGGCCGCGATCGCCTCGGGCTCGAGGCTCGATTGCTCGACGTACTTCCACGACAGGTCTTTGCTGGCCACGGTGCTCCTTACTGCTTGCACAGCCTAGGGCGAAGACTCCAGCAGACCGGGCTATTCTCA
>JBBQKE010000360.1:0-2103 GCA_038326585.1 Actinomycetales bacterium
CCCGGAGTCGTAATGAGGTCGGTGATGCCCTGCACGCCGGCGAGCAGCACCTGGTCGGCGGTGGCGAAGGCCTCGAGCATCGAGATGCCACGGTCAGAGATCTCGAGCAACCGGTCGTTCGGCACGACGATGAGCGTGTCGACCTCGTTCTTCAGCGAGGCGACGCCCGCGTCGGCCTGGGCCTGGCGACGCTTGCCCTCGAATTCGAAGGGCTTGGTGACGACACCGATGGTGAGCGCGCCGATCGATTTTGCGATGCGCGCGACGACGGGGGCTCCCCCGGTGCCGGTACCGCCGCCCTCACCCGCCGTGACAAACACCATGTCGGCGCCGGCCAGCGCTTCTTCGATCTCTTCGGCGTGATCTTCGGTCGCGCGGCGACCAACCTCGGGGTCGGCACCGGCTCCGAGACCGCGAGTGAGCTCGCGACCGACATCGAGCTTGATGTCGGCATCGCTCATGAGCAGGGCCTGGGCATCGGTATTGATCGCGATGAACTCGACCCCGCGCAACCCGAGCTCGATCATGCGGTTGACGGCGTTGACGCCGCCGCCGCCGATACCGACGACCTTGATCACGGCGAGGTAGTTCTGGTTCGAGGTCACGTGGGAGCCTTCCGCGGTCGACTCTCACCTTCAGGTTGAAGGCTAAAGTTATGCTCAGTATGTACTGCTGACTTGACGGTAGGGCTCACACCCAGCACGACCGCGCAGGCTCGCCGCGTGTCGCGCGCACCTGACGCCTTCACAGCGCGTGCTTAGAGTCGACGCACGATCAAACTGTCGGGCGCTGAGACGTCGTACTCCCACGCCGCCCCCTGGTCGGTCGCACCGATGGCGGCCTCGAGAACACGCGCCTTGTACTCCGACCTTTCGCCGCTCCCCCAGATCACCCGATGGCCTGCGCCCACCATGGTGAAGCTCACGTCATCGCGCGTGGTCGCCGAGATCACGTCGACGCGATCGCGCAGCTCGCTCGGGAGCGCGAGCAGCACGGCGGTCACACTGCGAAACGGCAGGGCATCCGGATCAGCGGCGGCGACGGCGAGCGACGGCATGCCCGACGGGCGTTCCGCCGACGACTCGACCACCACGCCCGCGGCGTCGACGAGATCCCAGACCGCGCCGCGCGCGACGGCCCCGATGGGCTGCCGCTCGACGACGCGCACGACCAGTGTGTGGGGCGGAATGACCTCGGTCGAGTACGACCGGATGAGGGCGAACCCCGCCAGATCGTCGCGGATCTGCGCCTCATCGAGCAGAGCGAGCGGCGTGCCGCGATGACCGTCGAGTGCTGACTCAACCTCGGCGAGGTCGAGTCGAGCGGTGCCCGCCACCACGATCGTGGTGAGCGACATCAGCGGAGAGAGCGTCACGAGCGCCACGCCGCCGATCAGACCAACGAGCGATGCCGCCACACCGAGAACGATCAGGCGACGACGACGGCCACGCCGCGTGAAACGGCGACGTTCGGCGCGCTCGGCCCTGCGTCGTGCCCGGGCAGCGGCACGCGCTTCTGCTCGAGCCTCTCGAACGGTCGTGTCGCGCAGAGGCTGAGTCGGGGCGGCTGCGGTGGGCGCTCGTGTCGCGCGCGGCGCCGGCTGCGCCGCAGGGGTCGGTGCACGGGTCTTGTCGCGCGTCGAGCGGTCATGCCCGTCTGGCCGCTTCACGGCGAGACGGCTCTGCCTGCACGCCGGTCGAGCGCCTCGCGAACGAGCGGAATGATGCGATACACGTCACCGCAGCTCAGTGTCATAACGAGGTCGCCGGGTTCGGCTATCTCTGCGATGCGTGCCGCGGCTTCGTGCCAGTCAGGACGGTAGTCCACCCGCGCGGGGTCGGTGAAACCCTCGACGACCAGCGCGCCCGTGACCCCGGCAATGGGGTCTTCGCGAGCACCGTGCACGTCCAGCACGACCGTGTGGTCTGCCCCGCTCTCATAGACAGCGGCGAATTCGCCAGCCATGGCCTGGGTGCGACTGTAGAGGTGAGGCTGGTGGATGGCGATGACGCGACCGGATCCGGCCACCGAACGCGCCGTCTGCAAGGCCGCGACAACCTCAGTCGGGTGATGTGCATAGTCGTCGTAGAGCCGCACGCCGTC
>JBBQKE010000361.1:0-2103 GCA_038326585.1 Actinomycetales bacterium
CTGGCGCACGAGCGCGTCACTGTACTTGCGCACCTCCGTGATGATCGGCAGGCGGCCGGGCGGCGGTGTGGTGATGGTCGTGATGTCGCGCAATTTATGCAGGCCCAGGTTGAGCGTGCGGGGGATCGGTGTGGCGGTGAGAGTTAAGATGTCCACAGACGCGCGCATCTCCTTGAACCTCTCCTTCTGCTTAACGCCGAAGCGCTGCTCTTCGTCGATGATGACGAGGCCGAGGTCTTTGAACTGCACGCCCTGGCTCAAGATGCGGTGCGTGCCGATGACGACATCGATGGTGCCGGCGGCGAGCCCGTCGAGGGTCTCTCTTGCCTCACGGTCTGACTGAAAACGGCTGAGCGCTCGCAAGTGGATCGGAAAACCTGCATACCGCTCGGCGAAGGTCTCGACGTGCTGCTTCACGAGCAGGGTCGTCGGCACGATCATCACGACCTGCTTGCCGCTCTGCACGGCCTTGAAGGCCGCGCGCACGGCGACCTCGGTCTTGCCGTACCCGACGTCGCCCGCGAGCAGACGGTCCATCGGAATCGGCGACTCCATGTCGCGCTTGACCTCGTCGATCGTCGTCAGCTGGTCAGGAGTCTCGACGAACGGAAACGCCTCTTCGAGCTCGCGCTGCCACGGGGTGTCGGGGCCGAAGGCGAAGCCCTTGCTCGACATGCGGGCGCTATAGAGCTTGACAAGCTCGACGGCGATGTCTCGAACAGCGCGGCGAGCCTTGCCTTTGGCGGCCGCCCAGTCACTGCCGCCCATCTTGCTGAGCGTGGGCGCCTCGCCGCCGACGTAGCGGCTCAGCAGATCGAGCTGATCGGTCGGCACGTAGAGCTTGTCGCCGGGGTAACCGCGCTTGCTCGGCGCGTATTCGATCAGCAGAAACTCGCGCTGGCTCTTGACGGCGTTGCGGCCGCCCGTGCTGACCTCGCGCTGCACGAGCTCGAGAAAACGGCCGATTCCGTGCGTCGCGTGCACGACGAAGTCGCCGGCCTTGAGTTGCAGCGGGTCGACAACGTTGGTGCGGCGGCTCGCGAGCTTCTTCGGCTGTCGCGAGTTGTAGCCGACCGATCGACCGTAGAACTCGGCCTCGCTCAGCAGGCCGAGCTGCAGCTCGGGCACCTCGAAACCGTGCTCGAGCTCGGCCTGCACGAGGTAGGCGACACCCGCGTCGAGCGAGTCAGGCAGTTCGTCGACGATGCGCGCGGCCACCTCGTGCTCGCCGAGCACGTCGGCGGCGCGTTCGACGAGGCCGTGGCCGGCCGCGGCGACGATCATCGTCCAGCCCGCGCGAACCCGGTCGACGACGTGGTCGACTCCCCCGCCGCTCGTGCCTGCGAACCCGGGAGGTTCTGCCGCGTCGATGCGCACGACCTCGACATCGTCGGCGTCGAAGGCGCTGATCGTGAACCAGTTGCGGTCGCCCGCTGCTTTTCGCAAGCCGTTGACCGTGACGAAGTCGCCGCCATCAAGGTCGATGGGCGCTTCGGCCCCGATCGTCGCGGCGTGCCATGCCGCGGTGAGAAACTCGCGGTTGGTCTCGAGCAGGCTCACCGCGCGGCTCGCGACGCGCTCGGGGCTCAACACCGCGATCGCCGCACTGGCGGGCAGGTAGTGGGTGAGCGGCACGAGCCGGTCGACGAGCACGGGCGCGAGGCTCTCCATGCCCTCGACCGGTATGCCCTCGCTGATCTTGGCCAGCAACTGCCCGAGGCTCGGAAACTCGTGCTGCATCTCGCGCGCCCGCTGCCGCACACTGTCGGTCAGCAGCAGTTCGCGCGTGGGCGGCAGTTCGACCTCGTCGACCTCCGTCGACAACGACCGCTGATCGGCGACCGAGAATTCGCGCAGCTGCTCGACCTCGTCGCCGAAGAACTCGACCCGCACCGGATGCTCGGCCACCGCCGCGAACACGTCGAGAATGCCGCCGCGCACCGCGAACTCGCCGCGCCGCGTCACCATGTCGACGCGGACGTAGGCGAGATCGACGAGCTGACGCGACAGGTCGGGCAGGTTGTAGCCGCGACCCCCGGCCGTGAGGGCGATCGGCTCGGTGAGTGACCGCTGGTCGGCCACCGAGAACTGGCGGATCTGCTC
>JBBQKE010000362.1:0-2092 GCA_038326585.1 Actinomycetales bacterium
CTCGTGCTGTCGGCTCGCGACGTGCTCGCGGTCGTCGTCCGCTAAGAGAACCGCAACTTTTCGAACCCCCGGCTCGCCTCTGGCGAGACCGGGGGTTCGTGCGTTCCTGCCGGTGATCGGGTGCGTCTGCACCGGGCTACAGTGAGTTGTGCCCGAGAACCGCTTGTCGTCGTCGGGGCTCGCCCTCGCGGTCTCGGCCTACGGGCTGTGGGGGTTTCTGCCGGTCTACTTCTTGTTGCTGAGCCCGAGCGGCGCGATCGAGATCGTCGCCTGGCGCGTGGTTCTCTCGCTCGTCTTCTGCCTCGTTCTGCTGTTGCTGACGCGAGCATTTCCGGCCTTCGCGGCGGTGCTGCGTGACCGGCGCGTCATGCTGCTCAGCCTCGTGGCCGGCATCCTCATCGCCATCAACTGGCTCGTCTATGTCTATGCCTCGACCAACGGCTTCGTCGTCGAGGCGGCACTCGGCTACTTCATCAACCCGATCGTCTCGATCGCGCTGGGTGTGATCTTCTTGCGCGAGCGGTTGCGCGTCGGTCAATGGGTGGCCGTCGGCATCAGCGTCTTCGCCGTGCTCGTGCTGGCGATCGGCTACGGGCAGCCTCCCTACATTTCTCTCGCGCTGGCCTTCTCGTTCGGCCTCTACGGCTTTCTCAAGAACCGCATGGGCGGCAAGGTTTCTGCCGTTGGCGGGCTCACTCTCGAGACCGCGTGGCTCGTGCCCGCGGCCATCGTGGCACTGCTCTGGGTGCACCTCGCTGGCGGCGGGTTGACCGCGGGTTCAGAAGGCCTCGCGCACGGCGTGTTGCTGAGTCTCGCCGGCATCATCACCGCAGTGCCCCTGCTGCTCTTCGCCGCGGCGGCGCGGCGCCTGCCGTTGAGCGTCATGGGGTTTATCCAGTACCTGGCACCGCTGCTGCAGTTCGTTTTCGGCGTGGCAGTGCTGCAAGAACCCATGCCGCTCGAGCGTTGGATCGGCTTCGCCCTGGTCTGGCTCGCCCTCATCGTGCTCAGCACCGAGGCAGTGGTGCAACGTCGTCGCGCCCTTCGCGAGCGACGTGCGGTGCCTCTCGACACCGCGCCGATTCAGACCGTCTAGACCGCGGCGGTGTCGCGCAGCGCGGCGTCGAGCTCGCTCGCGAACCGCTCAGCGTCGCCACTCGAGAACGGCAGGGGTGGTCGCAGTTTGAGCGATGCGTTGTCGCGACCCGACGCGCTGATCAGGATGCGCCGCTCGCGCAGCGCGCTCACCAAAGCCACGGCGGTCGCCGAGTCGGGGGAGCCAGTGGCCGGGTCGACGATGTCGACGGCGAGGTACAGCCCGCTCCCGCGCGCCGCGCGCAGGCGATCGTGTCGCGTTGAGAGCTCGCGAAGCAGGCTGAGCAGCTCGTCACCGATCGTCGCCGCGTGCTCGGCGAGCCGCTCGTCGTGCAGCACCTCCCAGGTCGCGCGCGCTGCGGCAACCGAGACGGGGGTGCCCGCGAAGGTGTTGAAGTACCGCACGCTCTCGCCGAAGGTGGTCATCAGGTCGCGACGGGCGATCAGACCCGCGACCGGTAGCCCATTGGCCATGGGCTTGCCGATCGTCACGAGATCGGGGTCGAGGTCGTGCCGCGAGAATCCCCAGAGGCCCGGCGCGGCCTCGGTCGATCCGAGCCGTCCGAAGCCGGGCTGCACCTCATCGGCGATCACCAGACCGCCGGCGGCGCGCACGAGCGCCTGCACCTGGCTCAGCGCAGCGCGGGTGCCGGGGCTCGGGGCGATGAAGCCGTCGCTCGCGAAGGCGGTGTCGACGATGAGCGCCGCGACCCCGTGGCCGGCCGCCTGCAGCTCGGCGATCGCGGCGCGAGCATCCGCCACCATCGCGGTGCCATCGCCGGTCGGTGGCCGCACCGTGCGCACCCAGTCGGCGAGCGAGTCGACTCCGCCCAGTGAGGGTGAAATCTCCGCGATCTCGGTGGTCACCCCGTGGTACGCGTTCTCGGTGACGATCACGCCGCGGTGACCGGTCGCCTGCTTGGCCACCCGTAGGGCGAGGTCGTTGGCCTCAGAGCCGGTGCACACGAGCGTGAGCGTGTCGAGAGCAGGCGGAAAC
>JBBQKE010000363.1:0-2082 GCA_038326585.1 Actinomycetales bacterium
TCCTGCGTGAGGCGACGCAACTCAACCACGATCTCGTCGAGGAAATCATCGACCTCATCTTGGTCGTAGCCCTCGCGGAACTTGGTCGACTGGAAACGCTTATTGACGACATCTTCGGGCGTGAGAGCCATGCGCGTCACCTCGATACTTTCTGGAGCGGTTGAATAACGATGGGATAACGCTAGCAACAACTCGTCACATGCGTCACATCCGTGTCAGTCAGCGTACCGCGTGCCGTCTGCACGATGCACCGCTCATCTGCCGCTCACGAGAGACATCAGAATCAGCAGCACGATCAGCACGATCGTCCACGCCAGGTCGAGCCGGATGGACCCCAGCTGCAGAGGTGGAATCACTCGTCGCACCGCCTTGATGGGAGGGTCGGTGATCGTGTAACTCGACTCAGCCAACACCACCATCACGCCGCGTGGACGCCAGCCAGGGTTGAGCACCTGCATCCAGTCGAAGACGAACCGGGCCCACATCGCAATGAAGACAATCAGCAGAGCGATGTAGATCACATTGAGGATGATCGAGAAGACGAGCGGCACAGCCCTAGTCTCTCAGGTCAGACTGACAGGAGGCGTGACGAGCGTCAGTCGCGCGCGAGGAACGAAGCGTCGACGTCGGGCTCGACCTCGACCGAGTCACCGGTGGTGGCCACGTGTGCGGGCGAGAGCAAGAAGACCTTGCTCGTCACGCGCTCGATGCGACCGTAGAGGCCCGCTGACAGTCCACTCGCGAAGTCGACCAGCCGACGCGCGTCGGGCTCGCTCATTTGAGAGAGGTTCATGATGACCGGTACCCCGTCGCGAAAGCTCTCTGCGATCACCTGCGCGTCTTTGTAGGCGCGGGGGTGAACGGTGAGGATCTCGTTCATCTCCGGCTGCGCTGCGGCGCGCGCCGGCGTCGCACGACGCAAGGGAGTCACGGGGGCCCGCTGTGCGACGGCGGCAGGGGCAGGGGCCGCACTAGCGGCGGGCTGGTCGTATTCGACCTCTTCGTCGGCGAGGCCGAGGTACACCATGGTCTTGCGCAGCGGGTTGCTCATGTTCCGTCCTAACCGGTCGTGACACTGTTGAGGTTAGGGCCGTTCAGGTCGTTTTCCGGTGATTGCCGCGCCGATGCGCAGGTGTGTCGCGCCCTCGGCGATGGCCTCGGCATAGTCGCCCGACATGCCGGCCGAGATGCTGACCGCCTCGGGCGCGATGCTGCACACCGATGCCGAGAGGGTGCGGAGGCGAGCGAAAGCCGCGCGAGCGGGCTCATCGAGTGGGGCCACGGCCATGACCCCTCGCAAACGCAGTGTCGGTACTTCGAGCACGGTCTCGGCGAGACGCAGCAGCTCACCCGGCTCGACGCCGCCCCGACCGGGGTCGGTGGTGAGATTGACCTCGAGAAAGACCTCGATGTCGCGTTCGACGCGCCCGAGGGCCGGGACGAGCGACGGGCGGTCGACCGAGTGAATGACGCGCGCGTAGTCCGTGACGGCTCGTGCCTTGTTCGACTGCAGCTGCCCGACGAAGTGCCACGTGAGGGGCAGAGCTGCGAGCGCGGCAGCCTTCGGCGCAGCATCCTGATGTCGATTTTCGCCGACGTCGCTCACGCCGAGAGCAGCGAGCTGCTCGATCACGGACGCTGAATGAAACTTGGTGACGACCACCGTCGTGATCTCGTCAGCCGAGCGTCCTGCCGCACGGCACGCGTCGGCGATGCCCTGCATCACCGTCGCGTACCGTTCAGCGAGTGCGGGATCGATAGTCGTCACAGCGCCATTATGGCTCTCGTCGACTGACCGGATGCTCAGCGCAAGAAGTCGGGAACATCGAGTTCGTCATCATCGTCATCGAGCTCGATGGGATCGATCGGAGCGGTCGCACCCAGGTCGCTGTCGTCTGACCATGCTCGGTCGATCCGAGCGACAGGATCGCCTGCCGCGACCATTGCCGGTTCATCGGACCGCACGAAATTCGCGCGGCGATCGCGGTGCACCGTCGACGGCTCACCGCCATCGAACCCGGCCGCGATGACCGTCACACGCACCTCGTCGCCGAGTGTGTCGTCGATGACCGCACCGAAGAT
>JBBQKE010000364.1:0-2073 GCA_038326585.1 Actinomycetales bacterium
GCCCTCGGCAAGAAGCGAATCGCGCAGCCAGGCGAGGCCTGGCGACCAGAACTCGGTGCCGATGAGGATCACGGGAAAGTCGTGCAGCTTCTGGGTCTGAATGAGGGTGAGCGACTCGAAGAGTTCGTCGAGCGTGCCGAAGCCCCCGGGCAGGGCCACGAAGGCGCAGGAGTAGCGCACGAACACGGTCTTGCGCACGAAGAAGTGCTCGAACGGCACGACGGTGCCAGCGTAGGGATTCGGTTCTTCTTCGCGCGGCAACTCGATCGTGAGACCAATCGAGCGCTGCCCTGCTTCGGCAGCACCCTGGTTGGCAGCCTGCATGAGCCCAGGGCCCCCGCCGGTGATCACCGTGAAGCCTGCGTCGGCGATACGACGCCCCACCTCGACACCCAGTGCGTACCGCGGATGCTCGGGCGCGACCCGCGCAGAGCCGAACACCGACACCCCCAAGTGCATGCCGTCGAGCGTCGTGAAAGCCTTCTCGAACTCCCCCTCGACGCTGTCGAGCCACTCGCGGTTCTCGGCGCTCGTGACGTGCCCTGAGAGAAACTGCTCGTCAGTGGGGTGTGGAATCACGCGCGAGGCTCCTTCGACGCCGCGCTCGACTTCTCGATCGATTCGCGTGCGGCGTCATCGTCATCGTCGTCGCTGGCTGCCCGCATCAGTGCGGTCGGGATGTAGCGGTTCTCGACGCGCAGCTTGACGAGGCTCGCCACCACCGAGACCGTCATGGCGGCCACGATAACCACGAGCGACGTCACGGTGTCGATCACCGGCACCCACTCGATGTGCTCCCCGCCGTTGATGAAGGGCAGCTCGTTCTCGTGCATGGCGTGGAAGATGAGCTTCACACCGATGAAGGCGAGGATGAACGCGATGCCGTACTTGAGGTACTCGAGCTTGTCGACGAGGTGGCCGAGCAAGAAGTAGAGCTGCCGCAGGCCCATGAGGGCGAAAATGTTCGCCGTGAAGACGATGAACGGGCTCTGGGTGATGCCGAAGATGGCGGGGATCGAGTCGAGCGCGAATATGACGTCAGTCGTGCCGATCGCGATGAGCACGATGATCAGCGGCGTCCACAGACGCTTGCCATCGATCTGTACCCGCATCTTCATGCCGTGGAAGTCGTCGGTGATCGCGATGCGTTTGCGCAGCACCCGGATCAGGGCGCTCTCGCGCGCCTCGTCGTCTTCGCGGCCCGAGAACGCCTGCTGGGCGGCCGTGATGAGCAGGAAAATGCCGAAGATGTAGAAGATCCAGCTGAAGTTCTCGATGAGTGCGGCGCCGAGCAGAATGAAAATGCCGCGGAACAGCAGAGCAAGAATGATGCCGATCATGAGCACCTCTTGCTGCATCTTCTTCGGCACAGCGAACTGAGCCATGATGATGACGAAGACGAATAGGTTGTCGATCGAGAGGCTGTACTCGGTCAACCAGCCGGCGACGAACTCACCGCCGGCCTGCGGCCCTACGAACGTGAACATCAGCCCCGCGAAGATCAACGCGAGAGTGACGTAGAACGCGACCCAGAGCCCTGATTCTTTGGGGCTCGGCACGTGAGGGCGCCGAACAACCAGCAGCAGGTCGAGAATCAAGATGACGCTCAACACGATCAACGAGCTGATTTCGAACCAGGCGGGAATCACGAAGTCGCTCACAGCGGCCTTTCGATGCGGGGATGGCCGGGCTAGCCTACCCCCGTCAGCGCGCTAGTCCTGCTCGAGGGTCAGGGTCCATCTCAGGTCGCCTTGCACGCCGACGAGGTCGATCGAGTCAGCCCCGTCGAGGTACGGGCCCGCCATCGTGGCGATGCCGTTCGTGAACGCGATCGAGATCGTCAAGACATCGTCGGCGACCACCCAGGTGTCGGTCTCGTCGTCGTACTCGGCGTCACCGAAGGCCAAGCCGACGGTGCCGTCTTCTTGGAAGAGGATGCTCCAGTCATCGCCATCGGAGTCAGTGCCCGACCAGCTGGTGCCGATGAGTGGCTCGCCGGTCGAAGGCCCGGCAAGGATCTGCTGAAGAGTCGAGCAACCCGAGACCGCGATCACGAGCGATAGCGAGAGAGCG
>JBBQKE010000365.1:0-2073 GCA_038326585.1 Actinomycetales bacterium
CAGCAGAACGAGCAGGGTCTGGCGGCCTCGACCCTCGCGCGCCGCACGTCGAGCGTGCGCGGGTTCACGGCCTGGATGGCGCGCACGGGCCGCACCCCGGCCGACATCGGGGTGCGTCTGCGTGCCCCGCGCGGCGAACGCCGCCTGCCCCGTGTGCTCACGCGCTCGCAGATCGACGAGGTGCTCGACGGCCTCGAGGCGCGGGCCGAGGGTGATGCGCCCGCGGCGCTGCGCGACCGTGTGATTGCCGAGTTGCTCTACGCGAGCGCACTGCGCGTCAGCGAACTCGTGGGCCTCGACCTCGGCGACGTTGACGATCAACGACGAGTAGTTCGCGTGCTCGGCAAGGGGGCCAAAGAGCGCATCGTTCCGTTCGGGTTGCCGGCCCAGCGCGCGTTGCGCGCCTACCTCGATCGGGGCAGGCCCTCTCTCGCCGGCGAGGCTTCGGGAGCCGCGCTGCTGCTCGGGCCGCGTGGCCGTCGTCTGTCTACCCGAGCCGTCTACGCGCTCGTCGCGGGGTTGCTCGCCGAACTGCCCGGCACGGGCCCCTCGGGCCCCCACACCCTTCGGCACACTGCTGCGACCCACTTGCTCGACGGCGGAGCCGATCTGCGCGCGGTGCAAGAGATTCTCGGCCACGCGAGTCTGGGCACCACGCAGATCTACACGCACGTGAGCGCCGAGCGCCTCGCCTCGGTGTACCGCACGGCGCATCCGCGCGCCTGACCGCGCCTCACCCCATCGGCAGCAGAACTGCTCGCTGCAGCCCCCCGAGCCAGAGCAGGGGCGAGACATACTCGCCGGCAACTCGCACTCCGAGGTGCACGCAGGGTCGTGCGCAGTGTCCGGGCTGCAGCATTCCGATGACGTCGCCAGCCCGCACACTGTCACCCGCGGCGACGACGGGCTCTACCGGTTCGACCGTCGCGAGCACCTGGCCCTGGCGCACGGTGATGACAGGGCGGTCGACGACGGTTCCCGCGAAGTGAACCACGCCGCTCATGACCGCGACGACCTCGGCCCCGTGCCCGTCAGCCGCGAGGTCGACGCCGCGATGTCCGACGCCGTAGGGGGTCGGAGGTGCAACAAAAGGCCGCACAACGATGCGCTGACCGTCGACCGGCCACACCCAGCCCGGCGCCGGGGTCGACGGCGAGGTGGGCAGTGGCGCGCTGCCACCTGCGCTGAGTGCGAGCAGGCTGACGAGCGCGACCCGGGCGACGATGAACATGGCGACAGCATCGACCTGAGCGCAGCATCCGCATGCCTCACGCTCGTGGCGGGGGAGAACCGCATCCCGCGCCCTGGCGGTGAGGGAGCGGTGATATGCTGGCCGACGCAGTCGTGCGCGTCACGGCTGACTTCGCGTGTCCACTTCATGGCGCATATCCCCGTCAGTCCTGCATGTCGTCCGAGAAATCGGCAGGCAATCGGGTCGGGGCCAGCGCCGGGCACCAGGGCCCCTCCCGTCGGGCGGGGCGACAACTGAGAACAAAGGAGCACGGCCATGGCCGTCGTCACTATTCGCCAGCTGCTCGACAGCGGCGTGCACTTCGGGCACCAGACCCGCCGGTGGAACCCGAAAGTCAAGCGCTTCATCCTGACCGAGCGCAGCGGCATTCACATCATCGACCTGCAGCAGTCTCTCGCCTACATCGACAAGGCCTACGACTTCGCCAAAGAGACGGTCGCCCACGGCGGCACGATCCTCTTCGTCGGCACCAAGAAGCAGGCGCAAGAGTCGATCGCCGAGCAGGCCACGCGCGTCGGCCAGCCCTACGTCAACCAGCGCTGGCTGGGTGGTCTGCTGACCAACTTCCAGACGGTGTCGAAGCGCCTGCAGCGCATGAAAGAGCTCGAAGAGATCGACTTCGACGACACCACGCAGGGCTTCACCAAGAAAGAACTGCTCATCAAGAAGCGCGAGCTCACCAAGCTGCACAAGTCGCTCGGCGGTATCCGCAACCTCACCAAGACCCCGAGCGCCATGTGGGTCGTCGACCCCAAGCGCGAGCACCTCGCGATCGACGAGGCCAAGAAGCTGGGTATTCCGGTCATCGGCATCCTCGACAC
>JBBQKE010000366.1:0-2062 GCA_038326585.1 Actinomycetales bacterium
TGGTGCCGTGATCGTGGGCAGCATGGGCATGGCCCCGTCGGCGAACCTCAACCCGACGGGCGAGTTCCCGTCGATGTTCGAGCCCGTGCACGGCTCGGCGCCCGATATCGCCGGGCAGGGCATCGCGAACCCGATCGGTCAGATCTGGTCGGGCGCCATGATGCTCGACCACCTCGGCCGACCCGAGGCGCACGACGTCATCATGCGCTCGATCCATAGCGTGCTGGGCGAGACTGACATCCGCACCGCCGACCTGGGCGGCTCGGCCACGACGGCCGAGGTCGCCGAGGCCGTGCGTGCAGCGGTGATGCGCGAACTGAAGGGGTGACCATGGCTGACGTCGCACGCCCGCCGATCGTCGCACGCGGCGAAGAGAAGATCTTCTTCGACCACCTGCGTGAGCACGAGCTCGTCTTTCAGCGGTGCACGGGATGCTCGCGCGCGGTCTTCCCGTTGCGCACCGTGTGCCCGCACTGCTTCAGCGAGGCGCTCGACCTCGAGCGCTCTGCCGGGCAGGGCATCGTGCACTCGTTCACGACGCAGCATCGGGCATCCCACCCCTTCTTCGCGGCCGACGTGCCCTACACACTCGTGCTCGTCGACCTCGACGAGGGCGTGCGCGTCTTCGCCAACCTTGTCGACTGCGCGCCCGAGGACGCGCGCATCGGCATGCCCGTCGAGGCCGTGTTCGACGATGTCGAGCCCGAGCTGACCCTGCTGAGATTCCGCACGGCGAGCGAGGAGGCATCGTGACGATCCGTGGCACGAGCGCGATCGTCGGTGCCGCCCAGCTCGACACCTTCAAGACCGACGGCAAGTCGCCCGTCGGCCTCATGGGGGTCGCGGTGAACCGCGCGCTCGCTGATGCTGGGCTCACGCTCGCCGACGTCGACGGGCTGTTCACGGCCTCGTCGTACTACGCGTTTCCGACGCTCACGCTTGCCGAGTATCTCGGCATTCATCCCCGACACATGGATTCGACCGCGCTCGGCGGCTGCTCGTTCATCGCGCAGCTCGGCCACGCGGCGGCAGCGATTCAGGCCGGTTTGTGCGACGTGGCCGTCGTCGCCTACGGCAGCACGCAGCGCACCGACGCGGGCAAGCTCGTGAGCATGGCCGAGAGCTCGCCCTACGAGCAGCCCTACGGCCTCATCCACCCGATCGGCGCCTTCGGCATGGTCGCGCAGCGGCACATGGCGCAGTACGGCACGACGAGCGAGCAGCTCGCGCAGTACGCCGTCTCGGCACGTGAGTGGGCTCTGCTGACCGACACCGCTCCATACCCGACGCCGCTCACGGTCGACGAGGTGCTGAACTCGGGGGTCATCACGAGCCCGCTGCACAAGCTCGACTGCTGCCTGGTCACCGACGGCGGCGCCGCGGTCGTCATGGTCTCTGCTGAGCGCGCGCGCGATCTGCGCGAGAACCCGGTCTATCTGCTCGGCTCGGGCGAAGCGGTCAATCACCGCAACGTCAGCCAAATGCCTGATCTCACGGCAACTGAGGCGGCTCGCAGCTCGCAGCGCGCCCTGCAGATGGCGGGCGTCACGCTCGACCAGCTCGACACCGTGCACGTCTACGACGCGTTCACCATCAGCCTGCTCGTGCTGCTCGAAGACCTCGGGTTCTGCGCCAAGGGCGAGGGTGGCGCGTTCGTCGAGAACGGCAACCTGGCTCCTGGCGGCAGACTGGCGCTCAACACGAACGGCGCAGGGCTCGCGCAAGTGCATCCGGGCATGCTCGGCATGTTCTTGATCATCGAGGCAGTGCAGCAGTTGCGCGGCGACGCCGATCGACGGCAAGTGCCCGATGCCCGCCTCTCGCTCGTGCACGGCATGGGTTTGACGCTCGCCGCCCACGCCACAGCCGTGCTCTCGACGCAGCCCGAAGCCTGATCCACACTCCGCCCCACCGACCCTCCGCCGAATAAAGAGAGAGCAGCGCCGCCCATGCAGTCGTGCGACCGCCTGACCATCACCGTGCTCGTCGACAACTACATCGACATGCTCATGCCCAACACGGCGACCATCCGCCGCCAGGGCATGCCTGAGCACTTCCTGCC
>JBBQKE010000367.1:0-2042 GCA_038326585.1 Actinomycetales bacterium
TCGTGCCCGCCACCACCTGAGGTGCAACTGGCACGAGAGTGAGTGTCGAGCGGCGATCGCTCGCGCGCGCACCTCTACGGAGTATTGACGATGTCGATACCGGTCACGGCAGACGCATTCTCGACGCTGCCGCCGTTGGTCATGTCGCCGAAGCCGAGGCCCTGCATGCGGTCGATGGCCTGGCCCGAGCGGTTGCCGCTGCGGCAATAGACGAAGTAGTCGCCGGCGGGGTCGAGCTCGCTGATGCGGGCATCGAAGTCGGCAGACTGCACGTCGATGTTGACGGCACCCTCGAGGTGGCCCGAGGCGAACTCGGCCGGTGTACGTACGTCGATCACGACGGTTGCTGGGTCGAGTGCGACCGGTTCGGCAACGGTGGCGCACGCACTCGCGCCGAGCGCGAGGCCGAGAGCAAGGGCGATCGAGAGCAGAATGCGGCGCATAACGGTTCCTTCGTGGTCGGAGGACCCCAGTGTATCAGATACCCCCCGGGGTATGCACTCGCGCTCTCTTCTCGGCGAAGCCTCGACTCAGTTTCTCGATCTCGACGATGATGAGCACCGTCGATCCGACCGCGAAGCAGACCACCCATTCGGTCAGTGACAACGGCGTGAGCCCGAGAATCGAGGCGCTCGGCCCCCACGACATCGCGCCGGCCTGCAGAAGCAGCGATCCCGCTGAGGTGATGAGCAAGAACGGGTTGCTGACGGGGCTCAGAGCGAACAGCGACCGGTGCTCGGCCCGCGAACTACCAGCGTGGAAGAAGTTCATGCACACGAGCATGGTGAGGGCCAGGGTGCGCGCGTGGTCGTCGTCGTAGCCAGCGGCGTTCGCCCACGAGAAAGTCACGAGAATGACCATCCCGATCCAGGCACCCGTCACGATCAGGCGCACCCAGAGCACTCGCGAGAGCAGCCCCTCGGTGCGAGAGCGCGGTGGGCGGCTGAGTTCGCCCCCCTCGGCGGGCTCGAACGCGAGGGCGACATCTTGCAGCCCGTTCGTCACCAGATTGATCCACAGGATCTGCACCGGCAAGAACAGCAGAGGCTGGTCGCTGAAGACATTGATCAAGACCGCGATGATGATGCCGAGCGCTGTGGACAGCAAGAAGAACGTCGCTTTGCGGATAGCAGCGAAGGTGACCCGGCCCTGGTGCACCGCTGCCACGATCGTGGCGAAATTGTCGTCGGCGAGCACGAGGTCGGCGGCTTCACGGGCGACCTCGGTGCCCGAGGCGCCCATGGCCACACCGATCGACGCTGCCTTGAGCGCCGGGGCGTCGTTGACCCCGTCGCCCGTCACGGCGACGACCTCTCCGGCCGCTTGCAGCACCGTGACGATGCGCAGCTTGTCGTGCGGTGAAACGCGCGCCGCCACGCTCGTCTCGCGAAGCCGAGCGACGAGCAGGTCATCGTCGAGTCGCGACATTTCATCGCCGGTGATCGCGGGACCGCGACGAGGAATGCCGAGGCGGTCTGCGATTGCTTCCGCCGTCGAGGGGTGGTCTCCGGTGATCATCTTCACGGCGATGCCGGCGTCGCGACATGCCGCGATGGCTTCAGCCACGCCCGGTCGGGGTGGGTCGGTCATGCCCTCGAGCCCGAGAAGCGTGAGGTTGGCGGGTGTCGGCAGCGACCCGTCTCGTCCCTCGCTGTCGTCGAGCACGCGCTGCGCGGTGGCGATCACACGCAGACCCCGTGACGCCATCTCGTGGTTGGCGCCTGACAACTCGTCGGCATCGATCGGTTCGTCAGCGACGACCGTGCGCATCGTGGTCGACATGCCGAGAAGCTTGTCGGGGGATCCCTTGACGTACAGCATCTGCCGACCGTCCGCGAGCTGACGCACGGTCTGGCAGTACCCCAGCGCGGGTTCGTAGGGAACGTGCAGCAGTGCAGGCGCCTCGAGGTCATCCAGAGCGAGCGCGCCGCTCTCGATCGCGACGATCGCCATGGCGACATCGACGGCATCGCCGACGAACCCGGTGCGCGATTCGGTCGATGCACGCGCCTCGTTCGTCAGCGCACCCGCCCGGAGCGTCT
>JBBQKE010000368.1:0-2041 GCA_038326585.1 Actinomycetales bacterium
CGGCGGCACGCCGACCGACCACTCTCAGCACGCTCTCGTCGAGGAGGAAGCACGATGACCAGCACCGCAGCAACCACTCCCCCGCCTGTGCTCTCCACCCAGCCTCGCCCGCTCGCGATGCGAGTGCTCGCGGTCGTTCGCCTGCTGTTCGGCAATCCGTGGACGTCGATCTACACACCCATGCTGATCTTGGCGTTCATCTTTCTCATGAATGTCGCGATCTGGGGCATGATCCGCGCGAGCATCCCGCCCGAGGGCGACATGTCGTCGAACGGCAACGGCGGCTCGCTGTTCTTGTTCATCTACATGCTCGTCGTGGCCGTGCAGTCGGTGAATCAGACGTTCCACCTCGCACTCGGCTACGGCTCGACCCGACGCGACTTCATGCTGGGATTCGGCATGTTCGCGGTGATCCTGTCGGTGGGCTATGCCCTGCTGCTCGCGACGTTGGCGACGGTCGAGTCGGCCACGGGAGGCTGGGGGCTCGAGCTCAGTTTCTTCGCCACGGCGATCGTCGGTCTCGATACGTGGGGCGAAGCTGTTCTCTTCGGAACCCTCGGCTTCTTCCTGTTCTTCGGCATCGGCGCCGCGACCGCGTCGGTCTACGTGCGCTGGAAGGCGATGGGTATGTACGTGTTCTGGGCAGGCCTCGTGCTGATCGTCGTCGGCGGTGCCGCCCTCGTCACCTGGTTGCAGGCCTGGCCACAGGTCGGAGAGTTCTTCGTCGTCGCCGGAGTCATCGGCTCGGCAGCGTGGAGTCTCATCATCACCGCGTTCTGCGCGGTGGCGGCTTGGCTCATCCTCCGGCGGGCGACCCCGAGCCAGGGCTGACCGGGTTCACCAGCAACATCCCGGTGACGATCAGCTCTCGCACCTGCGGCAGCAGCTGCTCGCGCAAGGCGCCCTCGTCGACCTCGAGCAGGTCGGCGAGGGCGCCGATGATCTCGGCGACCGAGAGCTCGCCATCGCTCGCGCCGACGAGGCCGGCGAGCGCAGCATCCGCGTCGACCACGCGCCGGAAGCCGCCGCCCTGCCGCAGCCGGATCACGGTGGGGTTCTCCTCACCCGGCCAGTAATGCCGCTCTTCGGTGACGTCGGGAGCGACCTCGAGCCGCAAAGCCGACAGCCCGTTGTCATCGAGGGCAGCAATGCGGTCAGCCGCGTGCAGGCAGGCGAGCAGATGATCGCCGATGCCGATGGGCGCAGGCCCCAGCGGTGCCGTCAGCACTTCGGTGCGAAGCAGCCGCAGCGAGGCAGGGTCGGTGGGGAGGCGCAGCACCACGTAGCCGAACCCGACGGCCGCGACGCCCCTGGCTGCAAAGTCGTCGAGCCACTCGGCGGCCTGTCGGTCGTAGTCGGGAGTGCCGACGCGCGTGCCGCCGTCGCGGATCCACGTGGCGGCGTACTCGGCAGGGCTCTGCCGCTCGCGCTCGACGACCCAGCCGTCGAGACCCGCCTCGTCGATCCAGCGGCGCACCCGGGCGAGCCCGTCACCGCCCAGTTCGTTGCGGTACTCCCAGTTGCCCAGAAGGTGCGCGGTGCCGCCCGGCACGAGGTGCTCGGCCGCGCCACGCACGACTCGCTCGACGATGGCGTCGCCGACGAGGCCGCCATCGCGATATTCGTAGAGCGGCACACCCGGGTGCCGCGGTGTGATGACGAAGGGCGGGTTGCTGATGATGCGGTCGAAGCGCTCGTCGACCACGGGGGCGAACAGGTCGCCCTGGCGCAACTCGACGGTCTCGACGGCGTTGAGAGCGAGCGTGAGCCGCGCGAGTTCGAGCGCCCGCTCAGAGATGTCGGTCGCGACCACGCGGTCGGCGTGGCGGGCCGCGTGCACAGACTGAATGCCGCACCCGGTGCCGAGGTCGAGCACCGACTCGACCCCGTCGGTCGGGATCAAGGCGGCGAGAGTGAGCGAGGCTCCCCCGACGCCGAGCACGTGGTCAGGCGGCAGGGCCGTGCCGAGCGCGAGCTCGCCCGGGTCTGAGGCGATGACCCAGTCGACCGTGCCAGAGGCGTCGAGCGACGAGTAGGGGCG
>JBBQKE010000369.1:0-2035 GCA_038326585.1 Actinomycetales bacterium
GCCGCCCGATGGGCGGACCCATGGGGGGCATGCAAGGTCTGCCCGCCGAGAAGGCGATGACCTTCGGCCCCTCGGCGAAGCGGCTCGTCGGCCGCCTGCGGCCCGATCGCGCCATGGTGCTGCTCGTCATCGTGTTCGGCGTGCTGAGCGTGCTGCTGAGCGTGGCCGGCCCCGCCCTGTTGGGCCTCGCGACCAACATCATCGTTGACGGAGTTTTCGGGCCCACCGGCAGCGGCGGGCTCGTCGGCGAGGGCACGGGCATCGACTTCGCCGCGCTGCAGCTGCTGCTCGGCGGCGTCATGCTCGTCTACGTCTTCTCGTCGGTGCTCGCGTGGGCGCAGGCCTACGCGCTCAACGGCGTCACACAGCGCACGGTCTACCGCCTGCGCGACGAGGTGCAGGCAAAGCTCGACCGCCTGCCGCTGACCTACTTCGACCGCGTGCAGCGCGGCGAGGTGCTCAGCCGGGTGACACACGACATCGACAACATCTCGCAGACGCTGCAGCAGACCCTGAGCCAACTGCTGACCTCGGTGCTCACCGTGCTCGGCGTCGCGACCATGATGATCGTTATCTCGCCCTTGCTCGCGCTCGTGGCGCTCATCATGATTCCGCTCACGCTCGTCATCACCGCGGTCATCGCGAAGCGCTCGCAGAAGCTGTTCGTGGCGCAGTGGGCATACACGGGCGAGCTCAACTCGCAGATCGAAGAGACTTTCACGGGCCACGCGCTCGTCAAGGTGTTCGGCCGCCAGCGCGAGGTCGAAGAGCGTTTTCGGCAGAAGAACGAGCAGCTCTACGAGGCGAGCTTCGGGGCGCAGTTCGTGAGCGGCATCATCATGCCGGCCATCATGTTCGTCGGAAACCTGACCTACGTCGCGGTCGCCGTCGTCGGAGCGGTGCTCGTCACGACGGGCACGATGACGATCGGCGGGGTGCAGGCGTTCATCCAGTACTCGCGGCAGTTCACCCAGCCGCTCAGCCAGCTCGGCTCGATGGCCAACCTGCTGCAGTCGGGCGTCGCGAGCGCTGAGCGCGTGTTCGAGCTGCTCGATGCCGACGAGCAGTCACCGGATGCGCATCCCGCGCTCGAACCGACCGCCACCTCGGGCCGCATAGTGTTCGAGGGGGTGTCGTTTCGCTACGACCCCGAAACGCCGCTCATCGACGAGCTGTCGCTCGTCGCCGAACCCGGCCAGACGGTCGCGATCGTCGGGCCGACGGGCGCGGGCAAGACCACGCTCGTCAACCTCATGATGCGCTTCTACGAGCTCGACGGCGGGCGCATCACGCTCGACGGCGTCGACATCGCCGCCATGACGCGAGACACGTTGCGCTCGCGTATGGGCATGGTGCTACAAGACACCTGGCTGTTCGGCGGAACCATTCGCGAGAACATCGCCTACGGGCGGCCCGACGCGAGCGACGACGAGATTCTCGACGCCGCCCGTGCCACCTTCGTTGACCGATTCGTGCACTCGCTGCCCGACGGTTACGACACGGTGCTCGACGAAGACGGCTCGAACGTGAGCGCCGGTGAGAAGCAGCTGCTGACGATCGCGCGGGCCTTTCTCGCGCGCCCGAGCGTGCTTATCCTCGACGAGGCCACGAGCGCGGTCGACACCCGCACCGAGGTGCTCGTGCAGCACGCCATGGCGGCGCTGCGCCGCGACCGCACGAGCTTCGTCATCGCGCACCGCCTCTCGACCATCCGCGACGCCGACCTCATCCTCGTGATGGAAGCCGGCCGCATCGTCGAGCAGGGCACGCACGACGAGCTCATCGCAGCGAATGGGGCTTACGCGCGCCTGTATGAGGCGCAGTTCGTCGCGCCGATCAGCGAGGCGTGAGTCGCAGGGGTCGCGGTCGGCGGCTGCTGGCCGCGCGTGCTTGCACTCGAACCTCGTATCGAATCGGACACCTCTTACGACTGCTTCAGCACGAGGTGTCGCATTCAGTCAGAGCCGCGCGCCTCGCGCCGATAGGTGAGGCCTGAGCCGAGCATCCCGAAACCCGCACGGAAACGGGCGCCTCG
>JBBQKE010000370.1:0-2028 GCA_038326585.1 Actinomycetales bacterium
CCCCACTTCTCCCAGTTGATGCCGCGCTTCGTGCGGGCAGAGGGCGAGCGGGGGGCGTCGAGCGAAACATTGGTCGTCATGATCAGCCTCCGAACACGTTCATCAGGTGGCGAGGCGTGAACCCGATCATGAGCACGAGCCACACGACCAAGACGATGTAGAACATCGCCTTCTGGTGGCGTGTGCCGACCCCCCAGAAGTCGATCAAGATAATGCGCAAGCCGTTGAGGGCGTGAAAACCGATGGCGCCGACCAGGGCGACCTCGCCGAGCCCCATGATGGGCGTCTTGTAGGCGCCGATCACAGCGTTGTAGGCCTCAGGGCTTACCCGAACGAGCGCCGTGTCGAGAATGTGCACGAGCAAGAAGAAGTAGATCGCCACACCCGTGATGCGGTGCAACACCCACGACCACATGCCTTCGTTGCCGCGATACAGTGTTCCGCCCGGAATGGGCGAACGACGCGGTGCGGGTACTTCCATGGTTGCCGACGAGCTCATCGCTCCGGCTCCCGTTGCCTTCGCTGGCACGAGAAACCCCCCTCAGGGCAGTGACGACGCACGAGATCGCTCGCGTGCGTGGACTCCGGTTGGATTCCGATTCTCAGCTGGTGGTCGCCGATACATGAAGTGTACGTCGACTTCTCTGAGTGTTCGGAACAGCGGCGCAGCGTTCAGAACAACAGCGCGCTCGAGGCGCTGAGCAACCGGAAGGTCGTTTCGGCGTCGGCAGAGCGGCGAGCGCGAGCCTCGTCAACGACCCGCTCGTAGTGGCCGATCAACTGGTCACCGAGCGCCTCCCAGGTGCGACCGAGCACCGCACGGCGGCCAGCCTCGCCGATGCGGGCGCGAAGAGCTGCATCGCCGGCGAGGGTGCGAATCGCACCACGCAGCGCGCGGGCGTCGTCCGGATCAGTCAGCAGACCGGTGCGGCCATGGTCGATCAGATCGATCGGTCCGCCCGAGCGGGGTGCGATGACCGGCAGTCCCGCCGCCTGCGCCTCTTGAATGGTCTGACCGAAGGTCTCTTCGCACCCGGTGTGGGCGAAGACATCGAACGACGCGTAGGCGAGCGCGAGATCGCGGCCGTGCCGGGCCCCCAGAAAGGAGACGGGCATGCCCTTCAACGCGGCGCGCACGCTGGGTGCCGAGGGGCCGTCGCCGACGATCGCGATGCGGATGCCCGGCACTCCGCGCAGCGCGGCGAATCGTTCGACCTGCTTCTCGGGAGCGAGTCGCCCCACATAGCCGACGAGCAGCTCGCCGTGAGGAGCGAGTCGCGCGCGCAGGGCCAGCGCCTCGGGATCGTGTCGCAAGCGCGGGTGATAGCCGTCGAGGTCGACGCCGCGACCCCAGCGGTCGAGGCGCTGCACCCCCGCGGCCGTGAGGTCACTCAGCGCGGAGCTCGAGGGGGCGAGCGTCAGGTCGGCCTTGTCGTGTACAAGGTTCACGACCTTCCAGGCGAACGACGTCGCCGCCGCGAGGCGGTTGCGTTTGGCGTAGCCCGCGACATCGGTTTGGAAGATCGCGACCGAAGGGATGCCGAGCCGCCACGACGCCCCGATCGCGTGAGCGCCGAGCAAGAAGGGTGAGGCGGCGTGCACGACGTGAGGGGCGAAGTCGGCGAGCGTGCGCGAGACGATCGACGTCGGGAGGCCGACCGGAAATTCTCGGTACGAGAGGGTGGGCACCGGAACCACCCTGGCACCCGCATACTCGGTCGGGGCGCCCGCTGCGGGGGCGATTACGACGGTCTCGTGGCCTCGTCGCTGCAGGTGCTCGAGCACGCGCAGCACGCTCGTGGTGACGCCATTGACGGTGGGAAGGAAGCTCTCGCTGACGACGGCTACGCGCATGAGATGTGCCCCTCTGGAGGTCGACTGCAGCACACGGTAAGTGACCGCGGTAGCCCCCACGTGAACGGTGGTCGACCGATAGGGTGACCGGCATGCATGCGCTCGAGGGAACGCTTCCTGACTTTCACGCGATCATTCCGGCGGGCGGGGTCGGGTCTCGGCTGTGGCCGCTCT
>JBBQKE010000371.1:0-2005 GCA_038326585.1 Actinomycetales bacterium
GCTGAGATCGAGCCTGCGGCAGCGGCGGCGGCCAAAGCGTCGGGGTAGTTGCGCCCAGTCGCGAGGTAGAGGGTCGAGCTCGACTCGGCGAACTCGGTGATGAGTGCTCTCGAGGTGGCGTAACGGTCGGCGCCGAAGACGCGACGAACCGGCAGCCCCAGCGACCGCACTGCGGCTTCGACCGCCGAACTCACGACCGTGGTTCCGCCGACGATGACCACTTCGGCGGGGCCGAGGCGCGTGAGCTCTCTCGCAACAATGGCCGGCAAGGCACGAGGCTGAGTCAGCAGCAGCGGGCCGCCCTGCGCCGCGGCGAGCGGGGCCGCCGAGAGCGCATCAGGGTAATTGGTGCCGCTCGCGAGAAAGACGATGCCGGCACCCGTCGCGAACGCCTGCTGCGACGCGGCGACCGCGGTCGCATAGCGATCAGCGCCGCCAATACGGTCGGCGCTGGTCGCGGCAGACGACTCGACCGGCGGAGTGACAGGCTCGGCCGAGCGCGGTGGCTCGACCGTCGGAGTCGGCTCGACCGTCGGAGGTGGCGACGGAGTGGGCAGCGGCGTCGGTTCAACGAGCGCACCGCCCGTCAGCGCAGCGACGAGCAGCGCGATACCAGCAACCTTCAGAACCCCCACGAGCACTCACCCCCCGGTGCGTAGCCCCCAGGCTACCCGACCCGGTGGCGGGCGACGGGATGCTCCCGTCACGCGGCGGGGTGATCTCCCGTCGCGATCACGACACGACCGTCGCCGTGGATGCTCATCGACTGCTCATCGCAGAACGCCGCCTGCCCGCGCTCGAGCACGAGCGACCCCTGCAGCGTGACCCGCCCCTCGAGGCACAGCACGATGGCGCGGCCTCGCGCATCCACCGTCACGCCCTCGCGGGTTGCCTCGGGATCGACCACGGTCAGGGCGAAGTCGACCACGTCGGGCTCGAAGCGCCGCACGCCGGGCGAGAGCGTCGTCGGCGCGATGCGTGGCTCGGGCATCGAGCGCGCGTCGAGCACTGTCATGAGTTCGGCCACGTCGACGTGCTTGGGCGTGAGGCCGCCGCGCAGCACGTTGTCGCTCGCGGCCATGACCTCGATCGCGAGCCCCGCCTGGTAGCTGTGGATGTTGCCGGTCGGCAGATAGAGCGCCTCACCCGGGCGCAGCACGACCGTGTGCATGAGCAGAGAGAGGGCGATGCCCGGGTCGCCCGGGTAGTGGTGCGCCAAGCGCCGAACGGTCGCCCAACTGTCAGAGTCGAGCGGGCTGTGCTCGAGGCGCAGGGCACCGTCGGCCACAGCATCCACGAGGCCGGTGACGCCCTCGCCGCGCTCGATCAGCCAGCGCACGACCTCGGGCAACGCGTCGTCGCCCGTGAGCCGCTCGATGAGCGGCGCCAACGCGGGGTCGTCTGAGGCGACGAGCTCAGCGCGCGCGGTCTCGACCGAGCGAAACCCGGCGAGCGCGATGAACGGATCACTCAGCGCGTAGATGAGCTCGGGCTTGTGCAACTCGTCTTTGTAGTTGCGCGTCGGGTCGTCGAGAGCGATACCCGCCGCGTTCTCGCGCGCAAAGCCCTCGCGGGCCTGGGCGATGGTCGGGTGCGCCTGCAGTGAGAGCGGTTCGCCCGCGGCAAGCACCTTGAGCAAGAACGGCAGTCTCTGGCCGCGGGCCGTGAGGCACGCGGCGAGGTCGGGCTCGGCAGAGCCTTCGACGATGCGCGCGGGCGAGCCCGGGTGGTCACCGAACCACAGCTCGGCCTCGGGGCCGCCCGACGGCACGGTGCCGAGCAGGTCGGCAATTGCGGTCGTTGACCCCCACGCGTAGACGCGCGGACTGTTCTCGATGCGCAGCAGCACAGATCCTCCTGGATTCGAACTCTCACGGTAGTCGACCCGACCCTCGGCGCTTCGTGCGGTCTCGACAAGGCGCGAGCGTCGCCGCGGGCCCGGCGTGGGGCCACGACACAAAGCCCTGGTCGCGCACACCTCGCGGGCGTAGCCTCGCCGCATGAC
>JBBQKE010000372.1:0-2003 GCA_038326585.1 Actinomycetales bacterium
GGAATCCGGCGATGAACTCGCCGACGGCGACGACGCCCGTGAGCGCCCCCGTGCCGAATTGCGAACTCGTGAAGAAGTCGATCGCCTGCTCTCGCAGCTCGTCGAAGTCGATCGCGTCGACCGGCAACGGCAGGCCCTCGATGAACTCGATGAGCGTGTCGAAACCCGTCTGAGCCTGCTCGAACAGCTCTGCCCACTGGCTGCGCACCGCGAACACGATCGCGGTGATGATGCCGCCGAAGATGAGCAGCGAGCCGAGCAGGGTGATCCACGCCGCGGCGATGGCGGGCAGACCGCGCTTGCGCATCCACGTGATGACCGGGCTGAAGGCCGAGGCGATGATGATCGCGAGCAGCAGGGGAATCACGGCAATGCGCAGCTGGATGAGCGCGTAGACCACGATGCTCGCGAGGGTCAGCACCAGCAGAATTTGCAGGCTTCGCGTGCCGGCCTTGCCGAGACGATCGGTCCACATGCTGCGGACGGTGGGCTGAGACGTGTCGTCGGAGGCGATGACTGGTTCGGTGCGGCGGCGGAAGAACATGGGGCTGATTCCTTCTGGTGGCGTGATCGGATGCGAGCACCCAGGGGATGCCGCCCAGCCTACGCGGCGGTCGGCGCGGACCCGACGGCCTTGACGAGGGTGCGTGCCCGCGCTAAGTCAGGCGGGTTCTCGACCGCTGTCGTCGGGCGTCGTACCGACGCGGCCTGACGGGCCCGCCGCGTCGTCACGCCGAAAGAGCGGGGCGCATACTGCCGCGATCGCTTCGATGTGGCGGTAGTCGGTGCCGCAGCATCCGCCCATGACGGTCAGGTTGGGCAGCAGGTCGGTGAGGTCGCGGTAGAGGGCGGCCAGCTCGGCAGTGTCGCCGGCATCGAGTTCGTCTGCTTCGTCGAGCTCGGCGTGGCTGCGCGTCGACGCGTTGGCGCGCACGCCGCGCACGCGGGCAAGGGCGGTCGAGCTCGGGTCGAGCACGCCCATGACATGGGTCGGATGCGCGCAATTGATCATGATGTAGGCCGCTGCGGCGTCGGTCGCCTCGTCGAGCGCGGTGATCGCCTCGTCGAGAGCTTGCCCGCTCGACAACGACCCGTCGACCTCGACGGTGAATGAGATCACGACCTCGATGTCATGTTCGACGGCAGCGCGCACGATGCCGATCGCCTCATCAACGTGGGTGATCGTGAGGGCGGTGATGACGTCGGCGCCCGCCTCGCTGAGCACGTGAATCTGGTCGCGGTGGTAGTGCTGAGCCTCGTCGGCCGTCGCGACGCTCGTCGGCGAATAGCCGTCGCCGCGGGGGCCGAGGTTGCCGCTGATGACGATCGTGGTGTCGATGTGCTCGGCCTGGATCGCGCGGAGGTGGTCGACGGCCGCCGTGTTGATGGCGTGCAGCGCATCGGTGTCGTAGCCGAGGCGCAGACCCCAATCGGCGCTCGCGCGCCAGGTCGGGGTTTCGAGCACGAGGGCGGTGTCGTGACGTCGTGCGATGTCGATGTAGGCGGTGTAGTACCGCTTGAGGGCTTGGCGACCCGCCTCGCTGTCGAGCAGCGGAAACGCCGCGAAGTCGGGCAGGTCGAACTCGTCATGAAAGATGAGAGTCGTCTCGAGACCGCCATCGGTGAGGAACAGATCGCGAGAAAGGTGGGGCAGGAGAGCGCGTTCGGTCATGGCAGGTACCCCGTTCGACGGGACGAGTGGCGGGCGCCCGTGCACCGCGCATCGCTACACAGTGTGGAGCACCTCGACGCCATGCGCCAAGGACATTCTGAGACCACGTCGCTACCCAGAACTGCATGTCCCGTGACGACCACGTTCGCGTGCGGCCGCGATCGACCATGGTGCTCCGAAACCTGCGCCTGCTGTGGTATCGGGGACTGGTGCCGTTCGCGGCGCTCATCCTGGGCGTCGAACCCCTGTTGCGGATGCTCTCCGGTGCACTCAAGCCCCTCGAGACCCTCGGCACCGCGCCCGGAGCCGCCCTGAACGAGATCATGGGCTT
>JBBQKE010000373.1:0-2002 GCA_038326585.1 Actinomycetales bacterium
CCCACCTCGTGGCGCAGGTCGTCTCACGTCGCCGGTCGGCGGGCGCAACCCCGCCCACGCGACCGCCGCCGGCAAGCTGCTGCTCTCGTTTCGCCTGCAGACCCTGCGAGAGGTCACCGAGTGGGTGGGTGACGAGCCCCTCGAGTCGCGCACCGAGCGCACGGTCACGACCGCCACCGCACTGCACGCAGAACTCGAGCTCGCGCGCACGCGCGGCTTCAGCATCGACGACCAAGAGAACGAGCCGGGCGTCAACTGCCTCGCACTGCCCGTCTACCTCACCTCGCAGTCCGCACCCTCCGGGGCCATCAGCGTGAGCGCCCTCACCTACCGCACTCCGATTGCCGACCTGGTCGCGCGCATCGACGAAGTGCGCGACATACTCGGTGCCCAGGGTGCGCCGATGCCATGATCGCTGCACCCGCCACCGACAGGGTTTTCCGCCTCGCCGAGGGGCCGGTGTGGGATGACCGGCATCAACAGCTTCTCTGGGTGGACATCACGGTGGGCGACCTGGTGTTCGGGCGGCTCGAGGGTGACCGCGTCGAGGTTCAGCGCAGCATCCCGTTTCCGGCCACGGTCAGTGCGGTCGCGCTCACCGAGACCGACACATGGCTCGTTGCCGCTCATGACAGGCTTGCGCTGGTCGGAGCGGATGGCGTGCTCGCGCAGACCGAGTCACTGCTCGACGGTTCGCAACGCCGCTTCAACGACGGGCAGGTCGACGCGCGCGGTCGATTCTGGGTCGGAACGCTGCGGCTCGACGGCGACTCGACGAGCGAAGAGCTCGTGCGAATAGACGATGGCGGCGTGACGGTGATCGACAACGACCTCACGCTCGCCAACGGCATGGCCTGGTCGTCAGACACAACCCGCTTCTACAGTGTCGACACCATGACGCGCACGATTCGCGTGCGCCACGACGGCCCGAAGAGCAGCGATCTCGGCGACTGGAGCGTCTTCGCGACGCTCGAGCGAGGGTATCCAGACGGCATCTGCATCGACCGCGACGATCATCTCTGGGTGGCGGTTTGGGGTGAAGGGGCTGTGGTGCGCTTCTCACCGACGGGCGAGCTCGTTGACCGCATCGAGGTCGACGCTCCGCACACCTCGAGCGTGACGTTCGCGGGTGCCGACCGCGACGTGCTCGTCATCACGACCGCGAGCGACGAACTCGACGCTGGGCGCAGGGCGGCGTTTCCGCGATCGGGATGCCTGTTCACCGTGCGCCCGGGCGTGCGAGGCGTGCCCGCCCACCGGGTCGCGGCATCCGTCATCACCGCCCTGTTCCCGAGCCACGCCACGAGCCAGGAGACTTGACATGCACAGCCCGAGTATCGACGACACGTCACCGAGTCATCACTGATGCGCGCCTTCGTGATCACCGCCCCCGGCGAGGCCGGCGTTCAGTACGTCGACCCTCCGATCGCGACGCCGGGCGATGTCGTCGTCGACGTCGAGCGCGCAGGAGTCTGCGGCACCGACGTCGAGTTCTACACCGGCGAGATGGCCTACCTGCATCAGAGGCATGCGCACTTTCCGATGCGCATCGGCCACGAGTGGATGGGCACCGTCACGGCGGTCGGCGATGGCGTCGACGCAGGCTGGGTCGGGCGTCGCGTGGCCGGCGACACCATGCTCGGCTGCGGAAGGTGTCGCCGGTGCCTCGGTGGCCACCAGCACGTGTGCGCGTCTCGGCAAGAGGTTGGCATTCGCGGCGGCCGTGCCGGGGCCCTCGCCGAGCAGATCGCGGTGCCAGCATCGTCTCTGCATCGATTGCCCGACGACATGGATGCTGCGCTCGGCGCCCTCGTCGAACCCGCCGGCAACGCACTGCGCTCGGTGCAGGCAGCACGGCTCGAGCCCGGCCATCGCGTGCTCATTCTCGGCCCGGGTGCGATCGGATTGCTCTGCGCGATGTTCGCCCGCGCCGCCGGCGCCGACGTGCACCTGCTCGCGCGCTCGCAGCGCTCAGCAGACTTCGCTCGAACGCTGGGGTTCG
>JBBQKE010000374.1:0-1993 GCA_038326585.1 Actinomycetales bacterium
CCGAATCGGCAGGCCCGCCAGCAGCACGGGCACGACGATGTCGCTGAAGAAGATGCCCGCATCCACGCCGTGTCGGCGCACGGGCTGCAAGGTGATCTCGCTCGCCAGCTCAGGCGTCAGACACGCCTGCAGCATGTCGCCGCCCTGCCGCAGTTGCCGGTACTCGGGCAGAGAGCGACCAGCCTGTCGCATGAACCACACGGGCGGCCGCTCTTGGCGCTCGCCCCGCAGTGCCCGAACGAGCGACGAATGCGTCGTGCGGCCATCGACGAGGGGATGCGCGGCGGTCAGAGTCACGTGCTTAGGATACGGCGGCCCCGAGCGAGAATTCCCCGCACAAACACAGGTCGAGAACGGCTCACTAATACCCCGGGGGGGTTGCGCAGGTTTCGCCTCGCTGGCGCGCCTAGACTTGCCCATTGTGCTGCTGTGCGTGACCGCGAACCATCGGAACACACCGTTCGAGACGCTCGAACGGCTGTCGGTCGACGCCGGGATGCTCGCCGAATCGATGGCTCGCAGCAGCGAGGATGTTCGTGGCGCAGTGGCGATCTCGACCTGCAATCGCGTCGAGCTGTACCTCGACATCGACGCCCCCGCGCTGATCGCGCACGCTGCTGCTCGCTCGGGATTCGAGAAGGCCTTGACCTCACTCGCTGGTGACGCGGCCCGTGAACTCACGGTCACCGCTGACGTGCTTGACGATGCGGCCGCGGTGCATCACTTGTTCTCGGTGTGCGCTGGCCTTGACTCGGTGGCTGTCGGCGAAGAAGAGATTGCAGGGCAGGTCAGACGAGCCGCGGCCCATGCGCGCCAGGCAGGAACGACCTCAGGGCGCCTCAATCACCTCGTTCAAGAAGCCATTCGCACCGCGCGCGCCGCACGAGCTCAAGGCGATGCGAGCCGCACCGGCCGCTCGCTCGCTCGCCTCGCTCTTGATCTCGTGAGCACCCGACTCAGCGACTGGTCGTCGACCCGTGTGCTGATCATCGGCACGGGTCGATACGCGACGACCACGGTCGCCTCACTGCGTGAGCGCGGGGCGCAGAACGTTGCCGTTTACTCTCCCACGGGCAGGGCTCAACTCTTCGCCCAGCGGCACGGCCTCGCTCCGACGAATGAACTTGGCGCTGCTCTCGGCGATGCCGACGTGGTGATCACCTGCACGACCAGGTTGAGTGTTGACGCGACTGACGTTCCCGCTGGCGCGCGCCTGCTGATCGTCGATCTCGGGCTGCCCCGCAACGTCGATCCCGCCGTCGCGGCGCTCGACGGAGTCGCACTTCTCGATCTTGAGACCATTCGCCTGCACGCTCCGCTCGTGCAGTGGTCGGCCGAAGAAGATGCTCGCGCTGTCGTCGACACTGCCGCTCACGCCTACGTCACCTCGGCGTCAGTCGAGCCCGCGGTGGTCGCGCTGCGGCAGCACGTTCTGGGCGTCGTCCAGAACGAGATCGACCGCGCTCGCGCGCGTGGAGACGACGGCCGGGTCGAAGAGGCCCTTCGACACCTCACGAGCGTGCTGCTGCACACTCCCTCCACACTCGCGCGGCGCCATGCCGCGGCAGGACGCGGCGATCAGGTGGTCGACGCGGTGCGCACGTTGTATGGCCTCGATGTCGAGTCGCCTGAAGCCCGCGTCGCGCCTCAGCCGGCTACTCGATCGAGCAGCGCGAGCAGCGACAGCCCGTAGGCCTCGGGCGCAGAGACGCTGACGAACTCCCGCGCGTCGCCGTCGAGCTCAATGGCCACGGTGTACCCCTCGTCATGACGCCGCAGCGATCGAAATGCAGCGCGAAGCAGATCTCGCAGCTGGTCTTCGCGCGGTAGCCACAGTGCGTCGGCGACGTCGACCGAGTCGAGCGCCCACTCGGTGGTGCCGTTGAAGCCCAGCACTGTTCCGGTCGAGTACTCGTGGGCCTCGACCGTGAGATCGCTGACGGTGAAGACCTCGGAATCGAACTCGCTGCGGTCGATCTGAAACCGATCACCC
>JBBQKE010000375.1:0-1991 GCA_038326585.1 Actinomycetales bacterium
CGCGGCAAGCGCGGCGCGGGCGTCTGCCAGCGCGGTGTGGGCATCCACAGCCCTATCGTGCCCTGCCCGGCTGGATGCGCGCACCTCCGCCCTGCGCGCCTGAGCGCGCTCGCCCCTCACCGAATGCGACACATCGCACTACTTCTGCAGTGAGACGTGTCGCAATCAGTGCGAATCGACTGACGGGACCGTCCGCCCGCCCTGTTGTCCAGGGGGCCAACAAGCGGCTAGCCTGCAGGAGGAGGCCCACACGCCATGGACAGACTTGCGGATCGCTCGCTCGGAGCGCACCTGTTCGCCCCGGTGGCAGCAGCGCGCGACCTGCCGAGCCGCGCTGGCACGATCATCGTCGGCGGCGGCATCATCGGCTCGAGCATCGCGCTGCACCTCGCCGAGGCGGGCGAGACCGACGTGCTTCTGCTCGAGCGGGCGGTGCTCACGAGTGGCACGACCTGGCATGCCGCAGGCCTCGTGGCCGGGGCGCGCGGGTCGACCGCCATGACGGGTCTCTCCTCGTACGGCTTGGCGTTCTACGCCGACCTGCAGCAGCGCTCGGGGCTCGACGTATCGTTCGAGCGGTGCGGCTCGCTGAGCCTCGCGCGTCACCCCGGTCGCGTCGACGAGCTGCTCTACGCCCGCGACGTTGCTGTGCAGAACGGCATCGAGGCTCGCCTGGTCGAGCCCGGCGAGATCGCAGGGCTCTGGCCGATCGCCTCGACCGACGCCGTGCTGGCGGGCCTGCACTTCGTGAACGACGGGCACGTGAACCCCGGCTATGCCGCGCTCGCCATGGCGAAGCTCGCGCACGAGGCCGGCGTGAGCATCCGTGAAGGCGTCACGGTGACCGCGATTCTGCACGAGAGCGGGCGCGCGATCGGCGTCGAGACCGGGCAGGGCACGGTGCTCGCCGACCGCGTCGTCATCGCCGGAGGCCTGTGGAGCCGCGATCTCGCTTCGACGGCGGGCGTGCACCTGCCGCTATATGCGGCCGAGCACGTGCACGTGCGCTCGCAGCCGATCGAGGGCGCGACGCCGAGCCTGCCCGTGCTGCGCGACGTCGACAACAGCTACTACATCCGTCACGAGGCCGGGCGGCTGCTCGTGGGAGCATTCGAACCGAACGGTATTCCGCGCGCGGTCGACGAGATCTCGACCGAGGGGTTCGCGACGTTCACCGACGACTGGGATCACTTCGCGCCCGTTCGCACCGCGGCTGAGCGCACCGTGCCCGCGCTCGGCCCCGCCGGTTACGACCGCTTCATCACCGCGCCCGAGAGCTTCACGCCCGACACGGCGTTCTTGCTCGGCGAGACGGCCGAGGTCGAGCAGCTCTTCGTGGCGGCGGGTCTCAACTCGCAGGGCATCATCTACGCCCCCGGCATCGGGCGAGAGCTCGCGAGCTGGATCGTCGCCGGAACCCCTCAGTTCGACTCCGCCTCGGTCGACGTGCAGCGCTTCTCGCGCCACCAGAGCAACCGGCGCTACCTGCACGCGCGCACCGTCGAGAGCCTCGGGCGGCTCTACGCGATGCACTGGCCGCACCTGCAGTCTGAGACGGCGCGCAATGTGCGGCGAACTCCTCTGCACTCGCGGCTCGCCGAGCTCGGCGCCCGCTTCGGCGAGATCAACGGCGGCGAGCGGGCGAACTGGTACGGCGGGCCAACCGCGGCCGAGGGGTACAGCTACGGCAATCCCGGCTGGTTCGACCAGGTCGCGGCCGAGCACCGGGCCGCGCGCGAGGGCGTCGCGCTGTTCGATCTGAGCCCCTTCGCGAAGTTCGAGATCGTGGGGGCGGATGCTCTCGCCGTCGTTCAGCACGCCGCGACGAACGACGTCGACGTCGCCGTGGGGCAGGCCGTCTACACGCTGTTCCTCAACCGCAACGGCGGCATCGAGCTCGATGGCACGGTCACTCGCCTCGCGACCGATCGGTTCCTCGTGGTCACGCCGTCGACGAGCCACCACAAGTCGCTATGGCTACTGCGGCGCTC
>JBBQKE010000376.1:0-1990 GCA_038326585.1 Actinomycetales bacterium
CGGGCAGGTGCCGAGCGAGCAGACGCTCATCATCGAGCGGTTCCGCGACGAGCTCGGCGACTGGCGCGTAGTGCTGCACTCTCCTTACGGAACGGCCGTTCACGCGCCATGGGCGCTCGCGATCTCGGCGCGCATCCGCGAGCGGCACGGCTACGACGGCGCCGCGATCGCTGCCGATGACGGCATCGTCGTGCGGCTGCCCGACACCGAGGCCCAGCCACCCGGCGCCGAGCTGTTCTTGTTCGAGGCTGACGAACTGCACGACCTCGTCACCGCCGAAGTCGGTGGGTCGGCCGTCTTCGCCTCGCGATTCCGCGAGTGCGCGGCGCGCGCCCTGCTGCTGCCTCGCCGCGACCCCGGTCGACGCAGTCCGCTCTGGCAGCAACGGCAGAGGGCGAGTCAGTTGCTCGAAGTCGCACGCGAGTTTCCCGACTTTCCGATCATCCTCGAGACGGTGCGCGAAGTGCTGAGCGACGTCTATGACCTGCCCTCGCTCATCGAGGTTGCCGCGAGCATTGCCCAGCGCAGTATCCGCATCATCGAGGTCGAGACCGACCTGCCGTCGCCGTTCGCCCGCAGCCTGCTGGTCGGCTACGTCGCCGCCTTTCTCTATGAGGGCGACAGCCCGCTCGCCGAGCGCCGCGCCGCCGCGCTCAGCATCGACCCCGCACTGCTCGCCGAGCTGCTCGGTCGAGCCGAGTTGCGCGAAGTGCTCGACCCAGCCGTCATCGCGCAGACCGAGGCCGAGCTGCAGCGGCTCGCGCCCGACCGCCGCGCGCGCGACGCCGAGGGGGTCGTCGACCTGCTGCGCATCCTGGGCCCACTCACGACGCCCGAGATCGACGATCGCACGATCAATGAGGTCGACGTGACCGCTGCGCTCGACGAACTGGCCCGCACGAATCGCGTCTTCGCGGCGACGATCGCGGGCGACGCCCGTTGGGCCGTGGTCGAAGACGCCGCCCGCCTGCGTGACGCGCTCGGCACTCCGATTCCGCACGGCGTGCCGAGCGCCTTTCTCGACCCGGTGCCCGACCCTATTGGCGACCTCATGGCTCGCTACGCGCGCACCCACACGCCGTTTGCGGCGAGCGATGCGGCAACGCGCTTCGGGTTGGGTGTCGCCGTGGCGACGGATGCCCTGCGCCGGCTCGCCGCCGACCGCCGCATCATCGAGGGCGAGTTTCGCCCGGGCGCCTCGGGCACCGAGTGGGTCGACGCCGAAGTGCTGCGGCGCTTGCGCTCACGCAGCCTCGCGGCCCTGCGCAAAGAGATCGAGCCGGTCACCCCGGGCACGCTCGGGCGATTTCTGCCGATCTGGCAGCACGTCGGCTCAGCAGGCAGCCGCTCGGGCGCGCGTCGCCCAGCACTGCAGGGCATCGACGGCGTGCTGCAGTCGATCGAGCAACTGCAGGGCGTGGCCCTGCCGGCGAGCGCGTGGGAGACCCTCGTTCTGCCGAGCCGGGTGCACGACTACTCGCCCGCCTGGCTCGACGAGCTGTGTGCGAGCGGCGAAGTCATCTGGGCCGGTGGCGGCAGTCTGCCCGGCACCGACGGCTGGGTGAGTCTGCACCTCGCGGGCGCTGCCCCTCTGAGCCTGCCCGAGCCCGACGACATCGAGCTCACCGAGCGCCAGCAGCGCATTCTCGACGCGCTCGGCGGCGGAGGCGGGTTCTTCTTCCGGCAGCTCGCAGCCGCGGTGGCCGAGGTCGGCGAAGCGGGGGGCGACGACGCAGCCCTCGTCGCCGAGCTCTGGCAACTCGTGTGGGCCGGGCACCTGACTAACGACACGCTCGCCCCGCTGCGCGCCACGCTCGGGGGCACGGCGACCCGACGGTCCGCGCCGCGCACGCGAGGGTATCGGGGCTACGCCCGGCCAGCATCCGTCGCACAATCGGGCCCCCCGACCGCCGCGGGTCGCTGGTCGCTGCTGCCCGCCCGCGAGGCCGACGCCACCCGACGCATCGCCTTCGCCGTCGACCGCATGCTC
>JBBQKE010000377.1:0-1987 GCA_038326585.1 Actinomycetales bacterium
CGTCGTCGAGGGCCGGGCGCCCGATACTGTCATGCTGCTCGAGCACGAGAGCGTATACACGGCGGGCAAGCGCACCGAGCCCCACGAGCGGCCCACCGACGGCACGCCGGTCATCGAGGTCGACCGCGGCGGCAAGATCACCTGGCACGGCCCCGGCCAGCTCGTCGGCTACCCGGTGATGCGACTCGCCGAACCCGTCGACGTCGTGCGCTACGTGCGCAGCCTCGAAGGCATGCTCATCGCCGTGCTCGCCGATCTCGGCATCGATGGCGCCGATCGCGTGGCCGGTCGCAGCGGCGTGTGGATGCGCGGCACTGACAAGATCGCCGCGATCGGCATCCGCGTGGCGCAGGGCGTGACGATGCACGGCTTCGCACTCAACTGCTCGAACAGCTTCGACGCCTTCGACTCGATCGTGGCCTGCGGCCTCGCCGACGCGGGCGTCACCTCGATCAGCCGCGAACTGGGGCGCTCTTGTCTCCCTGCGGAGGTCATCCCCCTCATCGAACGGCACTTCGCGCCGCTCGTGCACGATCTCGTCGGCGTGGCCACGCCGGCTGCCCACTCGTCCCTTCCGCAAGGAGTCTCGTCATGACCGCCACACCCGCGACGCACCCCGCCGAGGGCCGCAAACTGCTGCGCCTCGAAGTGCGCAACGCCCAGACCCCCATCGAGAAAAAGCCCGAGTGGATCAAGACCCGTGCCTCGATGGGGCCCGAGTACACGGCCCTGCGCACACTGGTCGGTGAGAAGCAGCTTCACACCGTCTGCCAAGAGGCGGGATGCCCCAACATCTACGAGTGCTGGGAAGACCGTGAGGCCACCTTCCTCATCGGGGGCAGCCAGTGCACACGTCGGTGCGACTTCTGCCAGATCGACACGGGCAAGCCCGCCGACTACGACACCGATGAGCCGCGCCGAGTCGCCGAATCGGTTGTCGAGATGAACCTGCGCTACGCGACCGTCACGGGAGTCGCGCGCGACGACCTGCCCGACGAGGGCGCGTGGCTGCACGCCGAGACGGTGCGCAAGATTCACGAGCTGAACCCCGGCACCGGTGTGGAACTGCTCGCGACTGACTTCTCGGGCAACCCCGAGCTACTGCGGGTCGTGTTCGACTCAAGACCTGAGGTCTTCGCCCACAACGTCGAGACGGTGCCGCGCCTCTTCAAGAGCATCCGACCAGCGTTCCGATACGAGCGCTCGCTCGACGTCATCACGCAGGCGCGCGACTACGGCCTCATCACCAAGTCGAACTTGATTCTGGGCATGGGCGAGACGCGCGACGAGGTCTCGCAGGCGCTGCGCGACCTGCATGACGCCGGCACCGACATCGTCACGATCACGCAGTACTTGCGGCCGACGTCGCGCCACCACCCGATCGATCGCTGGCTCAAGCCAGAAGAGTTCGTCGAGATCAAGAACGAGGCCGACGAGATCGGGTTTCTCGGCGTGCTGGCGGGCCCGCTCGTGCGCTCGAGCTACCGGGCCGGACGCCTGTGGGCGCAGTCGATGGTCGCGAAGGGCCGCCCCATCCCCGAGTCGATGCGCGCCCTCGCCGAGACGACGGCGGGCTTCGCGCAAGCGGTCGGCTGAGCATCCGCGGGGCGTGCCGACCCGGAACGAACTGAGTGAGCGTCGCCGTAACATCCCGGAAACAAAGGGGACACTGCCGAGAAACGCCCTACCCGTACAGTCGAGACCGAGGCTGCGCTTGCAGTCATCCGGTACCAAGCTCAGGAGATCTGTCACATGTTCAGTGATTCTTCCGAGGTGCTGAAGTTCATCAAGGACACGGACGTCGTCTTCCTCGACATCCGCTTCACCGATCTCCTCGGTGTCCAGCAGCACTTCAACATCCCCGCCTCCACTGTCGACGAAGAGTTCTTCACCGTCGGGCAGCTGTTCGATGGTTCCTCTATTCGAGGCTTCCAGTCGATTCACGAATCCGACCTGCAGCTCATTCCGGACGTGTCGACCGCCTACG
>JBBQKE010000378.1:0-1977 GCA_038326585.1 Actinomycetales bacterium
ACCATCGCCGTGTCGGGTCTGCCGCACGAGGTTGATCACGGCCTGATCGTTGAAGCGCTGACCGAGCACCTCGGCGCCTGAGCTCGTCGGCGCCTGAGCTCGTCTGTGCCTGAGCTCGTCTGTATGTGAACTCGTCTGCGCCGGAACGCGTCTGCCCCGGAACGCGTCGGTGCCAGAGCGATCTCCGCGCCGCACACCGCGCTCGCGTCCCGGAGACTCCCGAATTGTAGGAAGAGTGAGCGACCCTGCTCTCGGGCTTCCTTCACTTCGGGAGTCCCAGCGGGGAAGGTGGAGATCGTTCCCGCAGTGCGGTCGGCGACGGTGGCGCGTCGTACGCTTGCATCCACAGCATGACGCGCGCTCATTGCACGCAGACCCGAGCCCCAGCCCGAGCCCCAGCCCGAGCCCGAGCCCCAGCCCGAGCCCCAGCCCGAGCCCCAGCCCCAGCCCCAGCCCCAGCCCCCGAGGACACCCGTGAACGCCGACAGCGCCCGCACCAGTGGCAGAGACCGCTCGCGCCAAGAGCAGGCGGTCACCTACGCAGCAGTCGGAGCGAGTCAGGCGCCCGACCTGATGCAGTATCCGCCGGCCGGGTATCGCGCGCTGGAGGAGCGCGGCCGCGTCGGGCACGGCGTGGAGCGCTGGGCCTACGCGGTCGCCGAGTTGCTGACGGGCGGTGTCTATCGGGGAGCAGGCATGGGGGTGCGCATCACGCCGGTCTCGGCGGTCGACGCCGAGCGCGAATACCAGCCCGTCGAGTTCGACGAGAGCGGCGAGCCCGCTGAGGCCGCTCAGGTCGGCGCCGTTGACGAGGTCTACAGCGGCAGCGGCGCGCGGCATCTGCGCGCGGGCGACATCATTGTGGTCGGCCTTGAGGTGCGGGGGAGTATCTGGTTGCCACTACCGGCGAGGGTCGTGCTGCTCGAGATCGACGAGGCGCGGGTCATGTACGCGGTCGGGACCCTGCCGGGGCATCCCTTCTCGGGAGAAGAGTCGTTCACGCTCGAGCAGACCGACGACGGGTCAGTGTGGCTGACCGTGCGCAGCTTCGCTCGACCCGCGGCGTGGTGGGGCTGGCCCCTGCTGCCCGGGCTGCTTCTCGCACGAGTGCTCATCGCACGACGGTTTCTGCGTGCCCTCATGGGCCCGATCTCTGCTCAGCCAGCCTGATTTAGGCTGACACTGTGAGCGATGAACCCCGCCCGACGAGCGCCGGAATTGGCCGCGTGCTGATTGCCGTGTACGGCATTCTTGCCCTCGCTGCGCTCGGCCGCTCGACGTATCAGATCATCACGAAGTTCGACGAGGCTCCGCTCGCCTACAGTCTTTCGGCGCTCGCCGCGGTCGTCTACGTCATCGCCACGGTCGCACTCGTTGCACGCGGTGCGGTCTGGTTCCGCATCGCGGTCATCGCCATTGCGTTCGAACTCGTCGGCGTGCTCGCGGTCGGAATCCTCAGCCTCATCGATCCCGCACTGTTTCCCGACGACACGGTCTGGAGCCAGTTCGGCCGCGGCTATGCGTTCATCCCGCTCGTGCTTCCCGTGCTCGGTTTGCTGTGGCTGCGACGCGTGGCGCAGGCACGGTCATCGGGTGTTCGCCCGCCGGTGCGCGCATGACCGGCCAGCTCGTGCTCGGCATCGAGAACCTGCCGCATGATTCGATCCCGAGCGCCGTCACGATCGGCAAGTTCGACGGCGTGCACCGCGGGCACCGTGTGGTGCTCGAACGTCTCGCGGCCGAGGCCGATGGTCAACGCACGGTCGTCGTCACGTTCGACCGGCACCCCGCCGAGGTGCTGCGCCCCGAGATGGCGCCCGAACCGCTGCTGAGCGTCGAGCAGAAGACCGAGGCGTTGCTCGAGGCCGGGGTCGACCTTGTGGTGGTGCTGCCCTTTACGGTCGAGTTCGCGGCACTGTCGGCCGACGAGTTCGTCGAGCAGGTGCTCGTTGCCGGGCTCAGCGCCGAGGTGGTGCT
>JBBQKE010000379.1:0-1970 GCA_038326585.1 Actinomycetales bacterium
TTCCTCCTCCTCTTGATCGAACATACGTTCGATGGAATCCTTGAGGCATGACCTCGCCCAGCCCGCACGAGTACCTCGCCGCGATCGTGGCCGAGCTCGAGCGTGCGCCTCTCGACCCCGCAGCATTGCGAGTTCTCGATGACGACGATTTGCTGTCACTGACGAGATTGGGGTCGACAGCGCGTCGATTGCTCGATGCTCGTTCTGCGCTTGTCGCCGGCGAACTCGCCCGCCGCTCGCGTCCTGAACTCGCCCACGCAGGGCTCGCTCAGAGGTTGGGGCTCCGCACAGCGGAAGAGCTCGTGCGCGTCACGACCGGCGATTCGCGGCGCGACGCAGCGACCGCGGTGAACGCCGGGCGACTGCTCGCTGCGGCGACCGCTGAGCCCGGCCGCGCCCCCGAGCACGACGCACTACCGCCCGCGCCCCCGCACCTCGAACCGGTCATCGCCGCGGCGCGCGCCACCGTGGTGGGCGTCGCTGCGCTTGACGCGATCCGGTCAGGGCTCGGCGAGCCGACCGACGCTGTCTCATCGGCGTCGCTGCGAGCCGCGTGCGAGCACCTCGTCGAGTCCGCCGCGACACTCGATGTCGACCGTCTCCACCGGCTCGCTCGTCAGCTCCGCGAGAATCTTGACGCGCAGGCGATTGTCGATCGCGAGCGAGTGCAGCGCGATGCTCGTTCGTTTCGACTCACGTCGCTGCCCGACGGCATGACGCGCGCGACCTGGCTGCTCGACCCCGAATCAGCGGCCCACGTGCGCGAACTGGTCGACCGCGCGATCGCGCCCAAGCGGCGCACCGTCCAGTTCAACGACCCCGACGAAGCCGCGAAGGCGACGCGCATTGCCGACGATGAGCGCACTTCTGAGCAGTACGCCTCTGATGCGCTCTTGCACCTCCTCGTGGCCGGAGCCGACGCAGACTCGAGCATGATGCTCGGCACAGGCGCTCCGAGCGTGCGCATCCTCGTCACGGCGCGCGACCTCGTGCGCGGTGAAGGGTCAGGCTCGCTCGAGGCCACGGCCGGGCAGCCCGACGGCGTGGTTCTCGGGCTCCCCACGGTTCAGCGCCTGCACTGCGCAGGCACCCACACCCCCATCGTGATCGCATCGACCGGTCAACCACTCGACGTCGGTCGCACGCAACGGCTTTTCACGCTCAGGCAGCGACTCGCCCTCGCTGCACGCGACGGAGGGTGCCGCTGGCCCGGGTGCGAGAGGCCGCCGAGCTGGTGCGAGGCCCATCACATCGAACATTGGCAGCGAGACGGCGGGCGCACCGACGTGGACGTCGGAATCCTGCTCTGCCGCCACCACCACCTGCTGTTGCACGAACAGGATTGGCAGATCAGGCGAGCTGGTCGGTCGCCCGACTACGAACTCGTGCCACCGCCGAGTGTCGACCCAGACCAGAGACCCCGAGCCATGACGAGCAGAAGTCGGGAGTGGAAGCGCGCTCTCGCGAGTTGAGCGGCGCGCGCTCGACGAGATTGGTCAGGAACGCTCGTCGCGCTCCGGGGTGCGGGAACCCTCGACGGCCTCGTCCGACGAACCAGGCTCGGTCGCGTCAGGCACCGTCGCGTCAGGCTCGGTCGCGTCGGGCACCGTCGCGTCAGGCTCGGTCGCGTCAGGCACCGTCGCGTCAGGCGATGCAGCCTCGACCGGCGGCCACGTCGAGCCCGCGAGTGCTTGCCTCGCCCGCGCGGTCTGGTTCGGCTCGATGATGATGCGATAGCTGCCCGCAAGAACCTGGTGCGTCGACGAAAAGTCTCGACGTCGCCGGTTGATCGCATACGACGCAATGCCGAACGTCATACCGAAACCGGCACCGATCAGTGCTGGCGCGAGAATGAACGAGAACTCGGGCACCGGCGAGAACAAAAACAGCACGAGACCGACGAACAATCCCAGCCACGCACCACTGCCAGCGCCCGCAAGAGCTGCGCGACCGTAGCTCAGACGCCCCGT
>JBBQKE010000380.1:0-1965 GCA_038326585.1 Actinomycetales bacterium
CGCCGAACGGTTGCAGCAGATCAAGCACCGCGACGGCTACGTCGAGTTCGCCGACCAGGTGAGCCTGGCGCTGTCGATCGTGCGGCGGCACGCTGGGGTTGCCGAGCAGTTGCGCGATCGGTACCGCGTCGTGCTGCTCGACGAGTATCAAGACACCAACGTGGCCCAGACCTGGCTGCTCGCCGAACTGTTCGGCGGCACGCCCGTCATGGCCGTCGGCGACCCGCACCAGTCGATCTACGGCTGGCGTGGGGCGAGCGCCTCGAACCTCGACGACTTCGCCGCGCGCTTCACGGGCCAGGACGGCGAGCCGGTCGGTCGCTATTCTCTGAGCACCTCGTGGCGCAACGGCACCGTGATTCTGCAGGCAGCCAATGCGATGGTCGAACCCTTGAACGCCCGCGGGGGAGTCGCCGTCGAGACGCTGCAACCCTCGAAGGTCGCGAGCACCGAGCCCCTCGACCTCGCGTTCGAAGAGACCCTGCACGACGAGGCTCGGGTCGTCGCCGCGTGGCTCGCCGAGCGCGTGGCCGAACCACCGCCCGGCGCGAAGCCCGGCGCTGTCGACCGTGAGGGTCGACCCCTGCGCGCGAGCGCGGCGCTCCTCATGCGCAATCGCACCACCCAGCCGGTCTTTCTTGCCGCGCTGCGCGAGGCGAAAGTGCCCGTGCACGTGCTCGGCATCGGCGGTCTTCTCGAGCAGCCCGAGATCGCCGACCTCGTCAGTGCGCTCTCGGTCATCGACGACCCCGCCGCGGGCACCGAGCTCGTGCGCCTGCTTGCCGGACCTCGCTGGCGCATCGGTGTCGCCGACTTGCACGCCCTCAGCCGCATCGCGTCGTGGCTGCGCGACCGCGACCTAGCGCAGCGCGCTTTCAGCGACGAGGTGAAGGCGCGACTGCGCGCATCCGTTGCGCGTACCGACGGCGTGTCGCTCGTCGACGCGCTCGACTTCGTGGCGACCGTCTCCGACGGTCACTCGCAGCTGGCGAAGCTCAGCCCCGTGGGCCTCGAACGGCTGCAGGATGCTGGTCGCCTGTTCGCCACCCTGCGCACTCGCACGGCGCTCGATTTGCCCGACCTCGTGCTCACGGTCGAGCACGAGCTCATGCTCGACATCGAGGTTGCCGCGAACCCTTCGCGCACCATGGGTGCGGCGCCGCGCGAGGCCTTTCACGAGGCGCTCGACGGCTACTTGGCGCTCGCCGACCACGCTACGCTCGGCGGCTTTCTCGGGTGGCTGCGCGAGGCCGAGTGGCGCGACAACCTCTCGCCGCGGTCAGAAGATTCCGAGCCGGGCACGGTGCAGGTGCTCACCATTCACGGCTCGAAGGGGCTCGAGTGGGACCACGTCGTCGTGCCGCGCCTCGTCGCCGACGAGTTGCCGAGCAAGCCCCGCGACGGCACGATCGGCTGGCTCAAGCTCGGCGTGCTGCCCTACGAATTGCGCGGTGACGCGGCTGAGCTGCCCGTCTTCGCCTGGCGCGGGGCCGAGAGTCGCAAAGAGCTGTTGCAGCGGCGTGAAGCGTTCAGCGTTGAGGTCGCCGCGCACCTCGAACGCGAAGAGCGTCGGCTCGCCTATGTCGCCGTCACGCGTGCCCGTCACCGACTGCTGCTCACCGGGTCGTGGTGGGCCGGTCAGACGAAGCCGCGCGGCCCGAGCCCGTTCTTGCTGCCGCTTGAGGCGCGCGGCATCATCGGTGAGCTGCCCGACGCGCCGCAGAACGACGAGAACCCCGTCGTCGGCGACAGCGGCGACGAGCCGGGGTGGCCGGTCGACCCGTTTGGCGCGCGTCGTGCGAGCGTGGTCGCGGCCGCCGAGCGAGTGCGCGCGGCTGACCCGACGGTGCGGGGAAAAGACCTGCGCGGCTGGCAGCGCGAGATCGACCTGCTCGTGGCCGAACGGGCAGAGCGCCTCGCCGCCACCGGTCGCGTCACCGTGCCGTTGCGCGTGCCGGCCTCGTC
>JBBQKE010000381.1:0-1959 GCA_038326585.1 Actinomycetales bacterium
GCATCCGCGACCCCGGCGCTCCGTTGAGTCGGCGACTCGACTGCCCAGCACAGCGTACGACGGCACCCTCTTCGCCATGAAATAGTCTCGGAGCCGTGACCGATCGCCGCGCTGCCGACGCCTCTGCACTCACCGTCGACGAGCAACTCTCCCTGCTCTCGGGATCCGATTTCTGGCGCACCCGCGCGCTTCCCGAGCACGGAATCCCGAGCGCCATGCTCGCCGACGGCCCGCATGGCCTGCGGGCGCAACTCGATGAGACCGACCACCTGGGGCTCGCCAGCAGCGTCGCGTCAACGTGCTTTCCTCCTGCGGCGACTCTCGCGAGCAGTTGGAACGAGCACCTCGTGCACGAGGTCGGCGAAGCAGTCGGCCGCGAGGCCCGCGCCCTCGGCGTCGACGTCGTGCTCGGCCCCGGTCTCAACCTCAAGCGGCACCCCCTGTGCGGGCGCAACTTCGAGTACTACAGCGAAGACCCGCTGCTGAGCGGCCGCTTGGCGGCGAGCGCGGTGCGGGGCATCCAGTCGACGGGCGTCGGGGCGTGCCTCAAGCACTTCGCCGTCAACAATCAAGAACACCGCCGCTTCGTGATCGACGCCATCGTCGACGAGCGCACGCTGCACGAGCTCTACTTGCGCGGATTCGAGCTCGCTGTTCGCGAGAGCGAGCCGCGTATGGTCATGGCCGCCTACAACCGCATCAACGGCGACCACGCGACCGATGCCCGCTGGCTGCTCACTGACATTCTGCGCGAGCAGTGGGGCTTCGACGGGCTCGTCGTGAGCGACTGGGGCGCGACCGCCGACCGGCCTGCCGCCCTCACCGCTGGCATGGATCTCGAGATGCCCGGCGGCGCCGGCACCGAACCCGCGCTGCGCGCAGCATCGACCGAAGGCACACTCGACCCTGCGCACGTCGCGCTCTCGGCTCAGCGCGTCATCGATCTGGCGACGGATGCTCGTGTTGGTCGGGACGCTGAGTCCGGGCCTGCCCCGACGATGGCCGAGCTGCTCGAGCCCCATGACGCGCTCGCCCGCCGCGCGGCAGCCCAGAGTTCGGTCGTGCTCACGAATGACGGGATTCTGCCTCTGACGCCCGGCACTCGCGTCGCCTTGATCGGTGCGTTCGCCGAGTTCTCTCGCCACCAGGGCAGCGGCAGCTCGCTCGTGACGCCGACCCGGTTGACGACCGCGCGCGCGGCACTCGAGGCGGCGGGCCTCGACGTGACTTACTCCCCCGGCTACGAGCCCCTGTGCTCGGCAGCCGACCCCGCACTCATCGCCGAGGCCGTCGAGGCCGCCCGCACCGCCGACGTCGCGATCGTCATGGTCGGGCTGCCCGGCATCGCCGAGAGCGAGGGGTTCGACCGCGAGACGCTCTCGCTGCCCGCGCAGCATGACGCGCTCGTCGAGGCCATCGCCGCGGCCAACCCGCGCACGATCGTTGCGCTGAGCGTCGGTGCACCCGTGCTGCTGCCCTGGCGCGACGAGGTGGCCGCGATTGTGCTGGGCTACCTCGGTGGGCAAGCGAGCGGCGGCGCACTGGCAGACGCGCTGCTCGGCGTCGTTGAGCCATCTGGACGCCTCGCCGAGACGTGGCCCGTCGCGCAGAGCGACGTGGCGGCCGACCCGTATTTTCCGGGTGACCTCGTGCAGGTGCACTACCGCGAGGGGCTGTTCGTCGGCTATCGCCACGCGACCACGGCCGGGGTGGCCCCGGCGTTCGCCTTCGGGCACGGCCTCGGCTACGGGTGCAGCGAGTGGGGGGCGGTGAGCGCGAGTGCAGCATCCGTCGCCGCGGGCGGCACCGTCACCGTATCGGTCGCCGTCACGAACACGGGCGACCGCACCCGCAGCGAACTCGTGCAGGTCTACGCGCATGACCGCTCAGGCGTCGTGCTGCGCCCTCGCCGCGAGCTCGTCGGGTTTGCGCGCGCAACGCTCGAGCCGGGCGAGTCGC
>JBBQKE010000382.1:0-1944 GCA_038326585.1 Actinomycetales bacterium
ATGTTCCCGTACCCCAGCGGCGACCTGCACATGGGTCACGCCGAGGTCTACGCGCTCGGCGACGTCGTCGCGCGCTATTGGCGTCAGCAGGGCTTCACGGTGCTGCACCCCATCGGCTGGGACTCGTTCGGGCTGCCCGCCGAGAATGCCGCCATCAAGCGCGGCGCCGACCCGCGCACCTGGACCTACGAGAACATCGCACAGCAGCGCGCCTCGATGGAGCGCTACGCGGCGAGTTTCGACTGGACCCGGGTGCTGCACACGAGCGATCCGAACTTCTACCGCTGGAACCAGTGGCTCTTCTTGAAGATGTACGAGAAGGGCCTCGCGTATCGCAAAGACAGCTGGGTCAACTGGGACCCGGTCGACATGACCGTGCTCGCGAACGAGCAAGTTCTCTCTGACGGCACGAGCGAGCGCTCGGGTGCCGTGGTCGTGAAGAAGAAGCTCACGCAGTGGTACTTCAAGATCACCGACTACGCCGACCGGCTGCTCGACGACCTCAACCAGCTCGAGGGCTCGTGGCCGGCCAAGGTCATCACGATGCAGCGCAACTGGATCGGCCGCTCTACCGGCGCCGACGTCGAATTCGTTATCGAGGGCCACCACTCGCCCGTGACAGTCTTCACCACCCGCCCCGACAACCTGTTCGGCGCAACCTTCATGGTCGTCGCCCCCGACAGCGACCTCGCGGCCGAGCTCGCCGCTGGCTCGACGCCCGAGGTGCGCATGGCGTTTCAGGACTACCTCGAGCAATCGCAGAAGAAGAGCGAGATTGACCGGCAGGATGCAGGACGCGAGAAGACCGGCGTCTTTCTCGACCGCTGGGCGATCAACCCCGTGAGTGGCGAGCGCATCCCCGTGTGGGCCGCCGACTACGTGCTCGCTGACTATGGCCACGGCGCGATCATGGCCGTGCCGGCGCATGACCAGCGCGACCTCGACTTCGCCCTCGCTTTCGACCTGCCCGTGCGAGTCGTGCTCGACACGAACGCGCCTGTCACGGGTGCGATTCCGGTCATCACGCCCGAGATGCTCGAGTCGGGCGATATCCCTCCCGCCGACCCGGTCGTCACGGGCGAAGCGCTCACGGGCGACGGCCGCATGATCAACTCGGGCCCGCTCGACGGCCTCAGCAAGTCGAACGCCATCAAGCGGGCGATCGAACTTCTCGCGGAGCGCGGCACGGGGCGGGCATCCAAGACCTACCGCCTGCGCGACTGGCTCATCAGCCGGCAGCGGTACTGGGGCACGCCGATTCCGATCATGTACACCGACGACGGCACCGAAGTGCCGATGCCGCTGGATGCTCTGCCGCTGCTGCTGCCCTACGAAGAGGGCATGGATCTCAAGCCCAAGGGCACCTCGCCCCTCGGTGGTCTCGAGAGCTGGGTCGCGACGACCACGCCCGACGGCCGCTCGGCACGCCGCGACACCGACACGATGGATACCTTCGTCGACTCGTCGTGGTACTTCTTGCGCTTCTTGAACCCGACCGACGACACTCAGGCCTTCGACCCGCGCGAGGCCGAGAAGTGGGCCCCGGTCGACCAGTATGTGGGCGGCATCGAGCACGCGATTCTGCACTTGCTCTACGCGCGCTTCATCACCAAGGTGCTCTTCGACATGGGGTACGTCACCTTCACCGAGCCGTTCAGCAAGCTGCTCAACCAGGGCATGGTCATTCTCGACGGCGCCAAGATGTCGAAGTCGAAGGGCAACCTCGTCTACTTCACCGAAGAGCTCGACAGCTTCGGCGTCGACGCCGTGCGCCTCTCGATGGCCTTCGCCGGCCCGCCTGAGGATGACATCGACTGGCGCGATGTGTCGGTGACGGGGTCGCAGAAGTTCTTGGCCCGCGCGTGGCGGCTCTCGGGTGAGGTCAGCGCGCCCGTCGGCGCAGACCCGGCCCTCGGCGATCAGGGGCTACGACGCGTCACTCAC
>JBBQKE010000383.1:0-1940 GCA_038326585.1 Actinomycetales bacterium
GACGGTGTGCACTACTACTTCGTCGATGACGAGGGCTTCGACGCCCTGATCGAACGGGGCGACCTTCTCGAGTGGGCCACTGTGCACAATGCCTCGCGGTACGGAACCCCGCGGCCGCCCGTCGACGCCGCGCTCGATGCCGGCCGCAGTGTGCTGCTCGAAATCGACCTGCAGGGTGCGCGACAGGTGCGTGCGACCATGCCTGAGGCCGTGCTGGTCTTTCTGCTGCCACCGAGTTGGGAAGAACTCGTGCGTCGACTGCTCGGACGCGGCACCGAGTCTCCCGAAGAGCAATCTCGTCGACTCGACACGGCACGAGTCGAACTCGCCGCGCAAGACGAGTTCGACGAACTCGTCGTCAACGATGATGTGCGGCGTGCGGCACAGGAGGTCGTAGACTTGCTCGCAGTGCCCAGTGGCGGAGCGCGGCCGGCCGGCCGCGCCGGCTCGGCGCGATAGCGACACCCGCGGCGGCATGCACCGGGCGACACGAGAGCGAGCAACCCATGGCTGACAAGAACTCGGGCATCATTGAGCCCCCCATCGACGAATTGCTGTCGAAGGTCGACTCGAAGTACCAGCTGGTCATCTTCGCCTCGAAGCGCGCTCGCCAGATCAACGACTACTACGCCGACCTGCACGAAGGCAGTCTTTTCGACAACGTCGGCCCTCTGGTCGACTCAACGGTCGATGACAAGCCGCTGTCGGTGGCATTGCACGAGATCAGCGAGGACAAGCTTGTCCTCACGCGCCTGACGGACTGAGCGACGGCCCGCATGACCGTCGCGGCACCGGGGGAGCCGGAGCGCCTCACGGTCGTGCTCGGCATCACGGGTGGCATTGCGGCCTACAAGGCCGTCGGTGTCGCTCGGGCGTTCGTCGTCGCCGGCCACGATGTGCACATCGTGGCGACCGACGGGGCGCTGAAGTTCGTGGGGCGACCTACGCTCGAGGCGATCAGCCGCAACCCGGTGCACACCGATCTCTACGAGGGTGTCGCCGAGGTGCGGCACGTCGCGCTTGGTCAGCGGGCCGACCTCATCGTGATCGCTCCCGCGACCGCGCACACGATCGCGTCACTCGCAGCCGGGCTCGCGGGCGACCTGCTCGGCACGACCGTGCTGGCGAGCACGGCGCCGCTCGTGATCGCTCCTGCGATGCACACCGAGATGTGGGAGCATCCCGCCACCGTGGCGAACGTCGAGACGCTGATACGCCGCGGGGTGACGATCATCGGCCCCGATTCTGGCCGCCTGACCGGCACCGATGTCGGCGCGGGCCGCATGGCCGAGCCCGAAGTGATCGCGGCAGCTGCCCTCGCCGTCGTGGGCCCACGCGACCTGATCGGACGCAGCATCCTCATCTCCGCGGGGGGCACGCGCGAACCTCTCGACCCCGTGCGCTTCATCGGCAACCGCTCGAGCGGACGTCAGGGTGTCGCACTTGCGCACGCCGCACTCGCTCGCGGGGCTGCGGTGACCTTGGTTGCGGCCCACCTCGAGGTCGAGGCGCCCGCCCGGGTGACGGTGGTGGAGGTCGAGACCGCCGCCGAGCTCGAGTCGGCGATGCGTGAGCACAGCGCTACGGCCGACACGATCATCATGACCGCCGCTGTCGCCGATTTCCGCCCGTCTGCGGTTGCCGACGGCAAGATCAAGAAAGATGCGGTCGGTGAGGTGCTGCGGCTCGAGCTTGAACGCACCTCCGACGTGCTCGCCGGCCTCGCCGTCGATCGTCGGCCCGGGCAGCGCGTCGTCGGCTTCGCGGCCGAAACCGAGCTCGACGACGATCGGCTGCTCGAGATCGGCGCAGAGAAGGCGCGGCGCAAAGGCGTCGATCTGCTCGTCGTGAACCGTGTCGGCTGGCACGAGGGCTTCGCGTCATCGACCAACAGCGTCATCATGCTCGACGGCGACGGTAGCGTGGTGGGGCGGGCCGAG
>JBBQKE010000384.1:0-1939 GCA_038326585.1 Actinomycetales bacterium
CGGCACCCCGACGATGGGTGGCATCGTCTTCATTCTGGGCGCCGTGCTCGGGTACTTCTTCGGCCACCTCGTTACGGGGGAGCGCATCACTGCGAGCGCGCTGCTCGTGCTTCTGCTCATGGTGGGCCTCGGCATCATCGGTTTCATTGACGACTTCACGAAGACTCGCAAGCAGCGCAGCCTGGGGCTCGGTGGCTGGGCCAAGATCGCGGGCCAGGCGATCATTGCCACAGGCTTCGCCATCCTCGCGCTCTCGTTTCCCGATGACGAGGGCCTGACCCCCGCCACCACGGCGATCTCCGCCGTGCGCGATATCGAGTGGCTCGACTTCGCCGTGTTCGGCACTATCGGCGCGTTCATCGCCTTTGCGATCTGGGTGAACATCATCGTCGTGAGTACGTCGAACGCCGTCAACGTTGCCGATGGCCTCGACGGACTAGCCACGGGCGCTTCAATCCTGTCGATCTCGGCCTACATTTTCATCGCGTTCTGGCAGTTCAACCAGTCGTGCGGCAACATCGCGCTCGATCCGGCCAATGAGTACCGCTGCTATGACGTGCGAGACTCGCTCGACCTGGCCATTGTTTCGGCGGCGATCGCCGCGAGCCTCATCGGGTTCTTGTGGTGGAACACCTCGCCGGCTCAGATCTTCATGGGCGATACCGGCTCTCTCGCGATCGGCGGGGCACTCGCCGCACTCGCCATCCTGACCCGCACCGAGCTACTGCTCGTGCTCATCGGCGGACTCTTCCTCATCGTCACGGGTTCGGTGATCGTGCAACGCGCGTACTTCAAGATCACCAAGGGCAAGCGAATCTTCTTGATGAGCCCGTTGCACCACCACTTCGAGTTGAAGGGCTGGGCTGAAGTGACAGTCGTCGTGCGCTTCTGGCTCATCGGCGGATTCTTCGTGGCGCTCGGGGTGGGCTTGTTCTACCTCGAGTGGGTCAGCCAGTAGCCGTGGTGCGCCCCGACGACCTCGCCAGCTGGCACGACGACTGGTCACACCTGCGCGTGCTGGTGCTGGGCCTGGGCGTCACAGGGTTCTCGGTTGCCGACACGCTCGCCGAGCTCGGCGCTCGGGTTGTCGTCGCGGCCCGAGACCCCGATGTCGATCGAGCGCGCATCCTGCCCGTCATCGGCGTCGACCTGCTGTCGCTCGACGACGACGTGACGGTGCGGCCCGAGCTCGCGACCTTCGACCCCCAGCTCGTCGTGGTCTCGCCGGGATACCGACCCGATCACGCCTTGGTCGAGTGGGCCCGCGAGCGTGCAACTCCGATCTGGGGCGAGATCGAGCTCGCCTGGCGGCTGCGTGACAAAGTCGGTTCCCCCGCGGAGTGGGTCGTCATCACGGGGACCAACGGCAAGACGACGACGACGCAGCTGACGGCCGCGATGCTGCTCGAAGACGGTCGGCGCGTGGCTCCCTGCGGCAATATCGGCGTGCCCGTGCTCGACGCCATTCGCGACCCGGCCGGCTTCGACGTGCTGGTCGTCGAGCTCTCGAGCTTTCAACTGCACTGGATGCCCCTCACGGGCCCCGGCGCGATCCACCCCCTCGCGAGCGTCTGTCTGAACCTCGCCGAAGACCACTACGACTGGCACGGTGGCCCGGCGGCCTACGGCGGAGCGAAAGCGAAGATCTATGCGAACACGCGCGTGGCGTGCGTCTACAACCTTGGTGACGACGCCACCATGCACATGGTCGAGCAGGCAGAGGTCTATGAGGGCTGCCGGGCCATCGGCTTCGGTGCGGTCGTTCCTGGCCCGAGCAACGTAGGGGTCGTCGACGAATATGTCGTCGACCGCGCGTTTCTCGATGACCGCCAGCGCAGCGCCCTCGAGCTCGCGTCGCTCGACGACGTGATGATGGCGGGTCTCGCGACACCGCACGGGCTCGCGAACGTGCTCGCCGCAGCGGCACTCGCTCGAGCCG
>JBBQKE010000385.1:0-1912 GCA_038326585.1 Actinomycetales bacterium
GTCGAGGGGGCTGGCGGTGACCAGGGCAAAAGGGTCACTCATGGGCGCCCCCGCCGGCGACCTGATCGATGAGGTGATTGAGCACGCCGTCGAGCACGGCGAGGCCATCGCGCACGCCGCCCGTCGAGCCGGGCAGGGTCACGATCACGGTGCCGCGCGCGACCCCGGCGACAGCTCTGCTGAGTGCAGCAGTGGGGGTCGCCGCCAGCCCGCGGGCGCGCATCGCTTCGGCGATGCCGGGTAGCTCGGCATCAAGAAGCTCGGCCACGGCCTCGGGAGTGCGGTCGCTGGGGCTGACCCCGGTTCCGCCGGTCGAGATGATGACGGCGGGCCGCTGAGCGACGGCATGGTGCACGGCACCAGCGACGTCGGCATCAGCAGTGATCGTCACGTCGTCGACCGCGAAGCCGCGTTCGACGAGCCAGGCCGCGATGAGCCCGCCGGTCGTGTCGATGCTCGCATCGGCGGCTGCTCGGGTCGAGACGACGAGCACGATGGCCGAGCGACTGCGCACGGGTGCCGGGGCTGCGTCGATCGTCGCCTCGACGCCCTCGCGCGACCACGCGCCGCGGGCACCCCCGCTCTTGGAGACGAGGGCGATATCGGTGAGCATTCCGGCGGGGTCCACCGCTTTGATCATGTCGTGCAGAGTGAGGCCGGCGATGGCGACGGCGGTCAGGGCCTCCATCTCGACGCCCGTGCGGCTGGTCGTGGTGGCGGTCGCGGTGATCTCGACGACGGTGTCGGTCAGCACGAGGTCGACCGTGATGGCGTCGAGCGGAAGTGGATGGCACAGCGGGATCAGCTCGCTCGTGCGCTTCGCACCGCTGATGCCCGCGAGCCGGGCTGTCGTGAGCACGTCGGCTTTGGGCAGCGCATCGTCGCGCAGCAGCGCGATGACGTCGGGGCGCGTGACATAGCGCCCGGTGGCTGTGGCTCGTCGGGCGGTGACGGGTTTCGCGCTGACGTCGACCATGCGTGCCCGCCCGTCGGAATCGAGGTGGCTCAGCGTGCTGTCGTCGCTCACAGAACCCATGCTGTCACCTTCGAGCCCGCTGCTAGTCGCGTCGTCTCGGCCGGCACCACGATGATGCGGTCGGAGGCCGCGAGGGCGACGACGAGGTGCGACCCTGGCCCTGCCACGGGAGTGATGTGCTCGTCGCCGTCGGCTCGAGCGCGCACGAGCTGAACCGTGCCGTCGACCGACTCGAGGTCGACCGAGAGCAGTCGCGACTCGGTGACCCGGGGTGCCAGGCCCGCGATCTCGCGCAGCATCGGAGCGAGGAAGAGCTCGAAGGAGAGCTGCGCACTCACCGGATTGCCGGGGAAGCACAGCACCGGCACTCCCGAGACGAGCGCGACTGCTTGCGGCCCGCCCGGCTGCAGGGCGACGGCGCCGACCCAGGCGCCGAGCGGCTCGAGCGTGTCGCGCACGACCTCGAACTCTCCCTGTGAGATGCCGCCCGCCGTGATGATCAGGTCGGCCAGGTCGCCGGCTGCGTGCAGAGCGGCAGCGAACTCGGCAGAATCATCGCTGACCCGCTGACTCAGCACGACGACGGCACCCGCGGCTCGGGCCGCTGCCACGAGCGCAGGGCCGTTGGAATCGTAGATCTGCCCGGGCTCTAGATCGCGCCCGGCGGCAGCGAGTTCGGCTCCGGTGCTGATGACGGCGAGGCGGATGCGCGCGTGTACCCCAACGCGATCGAGGCCGGCAGCGGCGAGAGCGGCGAGGTGGCGGGGGGCGAGCACGGTGCCGGCGCCGAGCACTTCGCCACCGGCGGCGAGGTCGCTTCCGGCATCACGGATGTACGCCCCGGCTTCAACGGCGCCCACGACCCGCACAGTCTCTCCTGAGGCAGTCGCGGTCACCACGGCCCGCTCTACCGGCACGACCGCATCGGCACCGTCG
>JBBQKE010000386.1:0-1884 GCA_038326585.1 Actinomycetales bacterium
TTAAGCGCCGGACCCGAGTCGGGGGCGCGCACTGCGACAACCAAAGATTTCGGCAGAAGACGTGGTCTTTTGCCCACAATGTCACCGTACGGGCGCGGCCCGGGCGGTTGAGGAGTGCACCAGCGATGGTGAGTGACGACACAACGAACGACGACCAGACTGCGCCGAAGAAGCGCGGGCGACTGTTCGGCAAGGCAACCCCGAAGAAGGCCAGCGAGCACGCAGCCAAGGGCGAGCCCGGTTTCGATGAACGACCGCTCGCTGAACCGGCGGTCGAGGCTGCGGCTGAGCCGGTTCCGGATGCTGTTGCCGACGCCGTGACGCCGACCGAGCCGGAGGCGCCGGCCAGGGGGGCCACGGCGAAGCGGGCGGAGAAGCCTGAGAAGGCCGAAAAGAGTGGCGAGCCCGTCGCCGAGGCGCCAGCCGACGCTCCCTCGAAGAGCGCAGCAGCCTTCCCCGAGCTCAAGCCCGAATCGACAACCTCACTGCTGTTCTTCGCACCGCCCGTGGCTGCTCTTCCGGCCCACGCCGTCGAGCGAGACGACGAGTTCGACGACGACGAAGGCACGAGCCGTCGACGGTCACGGACGCGCCGCACGCGAGGCGGAGCATCCGCTGACTCCGAGTCGTCGCGCGCGGACAATCAGCGCGGTGACAACCAGCGGGGTGACTCGCAGCGTGACGACGCCCCTCGCTCGCGCCAGCGCCGCACCCCCGAACCGATCACCGAGCCGCAGCGCATCAAGGGCTCGACGCGCCTCGAGGCGAAGAAGCAGCGTCGCCGCGATGGCCGCGATGCTGGTCGTCGCCGCCCCGTGGTGACCGAGGCAGAGTTTCTCGCCCGCCGCGAGAGCGTCGACCGCCAGATGATCGTGCGGTCGAAAGACGGCCGCATCCAGATCGGCGTGCTCGAAGACGGTGTGCTCGTCGAGCACTACGTCGCTCGCTCGCAAGAGTCGAGCCTCATCGGCAACGTGTATCTCGGCAAGGTGCAGAATGTGCTGCCGAGCATGGAGGCGGCCTTCGTCGACATCGGCCGTGGCCGCAACGCCGTGCTGTATTCGGGCGAGGTCGACTGGGATTCCGCCGCGCTTGACAGCGACGGCAAGACCCAGCCGCGCCGCATCGAGCTCGCGCTCAAGCCGGGCGACAAGGTGCTCGTGCAGGTCACGAAAGACCCCATCGGACACAAGGGCGCTCGCCTGACGAGCCAGGTCAGCCTTCCCGGCCGCTACCTCGTCTACGTGCCCAACGGCTCGATGAGCGGCATCAGCCGCAAGCTGCCCGACACCGAACGCGCGCGCCTCAAGAAGATTCTGAAAGACGTGCTGCCCGACAACGTGGGCGTTATTGTGCGCACCGCGGCCGAGGGTGCCACCGAAGAGCAGCTCACGCTCGACGTGCAGCGCCTCACGAGCCAGTGGGCCGACATCAGCACGCAGCTCGAGAACACGCCAGCGCCCGCACTGCTGCACAGCGAGCCCGACCTGCTCATCAAGATTATTCGCGACGTCTTCAATGAAGACTTCCGTTCGCTGGTCATCAGCGGCAGCGACGCGCAGCAGACCATTGAGTCGTACTTGCGCGGCGTGGCTCCCGACCTGCTCGACCGCGTGCAGAAGCACGAGGGCGACCACGACCCCTTCGACGAGTTCCGCATCAGCGAGCAGATCGAGAAGGCGCTCGACCGCAAGGTGTGGCTGCCCTCGGGCGGTTCGCTCATCATCGACCGCACTGAGGCGATGACGGTCGTCGACGTCAACACCGGCAAGTTCGTCGGCTCCGGGGGCAACCTCGAGGAGACCGTCACCAAGAACAACATCGAGGCCGCGGAGGAGATCGTGCGCCAGCTGCGCCTGCGCGACATCGGCGGCATCATCGTCG
>JBBQKE010000387.1:0-1859 GCA_038326585.1 Actinomycetales bacterium
ACTGCCTTCACCGACGCATAGCGGTTCGACCACGATCGGCGGGCGAGGCCCGCGATGAGCAACACGATGCCGAGCGGCAGCGCGAGCCACGAAATTGCCTCGGCCGCGATAGCGATGGCGTCGAGTGGGCTCACGCTCTCATCGTAGGTGCCGCGCGGCATCGCGCCTCCTGCTCGTCTGACGCAGAACGTCGCCCGGTAGCATCGCGGCATGGCGTTCTGGAAGAAGTCGCAACCGGCAGACGAGAGCTTGCCCAAGCACGATCGGGGCTCGGGGTCGTTCGACGACTACGTCGGCGTGCTCGTGCCCAAGAACAAAAACATCACCATCAGGCTCGCCGGCACCGACGCCTATCAAGACGAGCTCGCGACCCTGGCGGGCGAGCCGGAGGACTCGCTGACGACGGCGACGCCCGCGCGTTCGGTCGATGACGAAAGGGTGGATGCTCGCATCGAGGTGCGCGTCTTCGCGAGTCGCCGCGTGAGCGGCATCGTCGGCACGGTGCCGCGCGGCCTCGAGAGCGTGTACGACGAGGCCGTGCGTCGGCTCGACGGTCGCGGCGACAAGCCGCGCATTCCGGTCAAGGTCGTCGCCACGAAGCGCGATGGCTACCGGCTCGACCTGCAGATCGGGCTGACTAAGTAAAGGGTCAGTGCCCCTCACCCATGTGCCCGGCGAGGCGCGTGTGCAGTGCGTGCGACTCGGCGTTCATGTCGACGATCTCGACGGTGATGCCGAAGCGCTCGTACTTGGTGACGATCGCGTCGAGCGCAGCGACCGTCGAGGCATCCCAGATATGAGATTGTGAGAGATCGATGACGACCGAAGCCGGGTCTTCGCGGTAGCGAAACTGGGTCGTCAGATCGTTGCTCGAAGCGAAGAACAGTTCGCCGTCGACGCGGTAGAGGGCATACTGACTGCCGTCGGGCGCATCGAGCACCGTGCGGTCGACGGTCGCGAAGTGCGCCACGCGACGCGCAAAGAGCACCATCGCGACCACGACGCCGAGCGTCACGCCGATCGCCAGATTGTGGGTGACAACGACGGCGACGACCGTGGCAACCATGACGGTCGTCTCGCTCTTGGGCATGCGCCGCAGAGTGTTGAGGCGAATGCTGTGCCAGTCGAACGTGGCGACCGACACCATAATCATGACGGCCACGAGTGCCGCCATCGGAATGATCGCGACAATGTCGCCGAGCAGCAGCACGAGGGCGAGCACGAAGACTCCCGCGAAGAAGGTCGAGATGCGCGTGCGCGCGCCCGACACCTTGACGTTGATCATCGTCTGGCCGATCATGGCGCAGCCGCCCATGCCGCCGAAGAACCCGCTCAGAATATTCGCCGCGCCCTGACCGTACGACTCACGGGTCTTGCTCGAGGGAGTGTCGGTGATGTCATCGACGAGCTTCGCGGTCAACAGAGACTCGAGAATGCCGACGACCGCCATGGCGATCGAGAAAGGCAGGATGATGCCGAGGGTTTCGAGCGTGAGCGGAACATCCGGCCACAGCAGCGCAGGCAGGCTCTCGGGCAGCTCGCCCTGGTCGCCCACGTTCGGCACGGTGATCGCGAGCACGACCACGAGCACCGTCACGACGATCACCGAGACCAGTGGGGCGGGCACGACGGTCGTGAGTCGGGGCATGCCGATCATGATCACGAGGCCGAGCACCACGAGCGGATAGACCTCCCACGGCACGCCCAACAGGTAGGGCAACTGCGCGCTGAAGATCAAGATCGCGAGCGAGTTCACGAAGCCGACCATGACCGAGCGCGGAATGAACCGCATGAGCTTGGCGACGCCCGCGGCGGCCATGATGAACTGGATGCCCCCGCCGAGAATGACCGTAGCGATC
>JBBQKE010000388.1:0-1852 GCA_038326585.1 Actinomycetales bacterium
AGCGCGTCGGCCGCCGCAGCCTCGACCTGCTCGTCATCGACGAGGCGGGGCAGTTCTCGCTCGCGGCGACGATCGCGGCGAGCATGAGCGCCAAGAACCTGCTGCTGCTGGGCGACCCGCAGCAGCTGCCCCAGGTGAGCCAGGGCACGCACCCCGAGCCGATCGACGGCAGTGCTCTCGGCTACCTCAGCGCCGGGCACGACGTGTTGCCCGCCGAGCTCGGCTACTTTCTCGCCGAGACACGCCGACTGCACCCCGCCCTCGCCGAGCCCGTCTCGCACCTCAGCTACGAGGGCAAGCTGCACGCGCACCCGAGCACCGCCGAGCGTGAGCTCGAGGGCGTCGCGCCCGGGCTGCACCCCGTGCCCGTCGAGCACCACGGCAACGCGACCGAATCGGTCGAGGAGGCAGACGAGGTCGTCGCGATCATCCGTCGCCTGATGGGTGCGCGGTGGATGCCCTCCGCCAGCGCCCCGCACCGCCCGCTCACCGACGCCGACGTCATCGTGGTCACGCCCTACAACGCGCAGCAGCAGACCCTGCGCGAGCGGCTCGATGCGGCGGGGCTGCGCGGCACGCGGGTCGGCACGGTCGACAAGTTTCAGGGGCAAGAGGCCGCGGTGGCAATCGTCTCGCTCGCGGCATCGAGCTCACGTGACGCCCCCCGCGGCATGGAGTTTCTGCTCAACCGCAACCGCCGCAACGTCGCCATCTCGCGCGCGCAGTGGGCCGCGTACCTCGTGCACTCACCCGGGCTGCTCGACTCACTGCCGCACACCCCCGCCGGAGTCGCTGAGTTGAGCGCCTTCATCCGCCTTATCGAACAGGAGACCCCCTCATGACCAACCCCGACTACACCGCCCTGCTGCTCGTCATCGACCGCAGCGGCTCGATGGCGACCATTCGCGACGACATGATCGGCGGGCTGCAGAGCCTGCTCACCGCGCAGTCAGAACTGCCCGGCACCCTCACGGTCGACATCGTCACGTTCGACGACGAGATCGAGCACCAGGCCGTGTTCGCCGACCCCGCGACCGTGAAGGTGCGACTCGAACCGCGCGGCATGACGGCGCTGCTGGATGCTCTCGGCGAGTCGCTCGAAGGCTTCCGCTCGGCGCTTCAGGCCCTGCCGTCGCACGCCCGCCCCGAGACCGTGCAGGTGGTCGTCGTGACCGACGGGCACGAGAACGCCAGCACGCGCTACACGCGCGAGCAGGTCAAGCGCATCATCGCCGACCTCACGCTCGAGGCGCAGTGGGACTTCGTCTACCTCGGTGCGAACCAAGACGCGATCACGGTCGGCGTCGACCTCGGGTTCGACGAGGGCAGCTCGCTCACCTACTCGGCCGACGCGATGTCGGTCGGGGCCAGCAGCGACGTGCTCAACCGCTATATGACCGACGTGCGCGGCAAGAGCAAGAAAGAGTTCATGGCCGCAGAGCGTGCGCGGGTCACGCCCGACGCCGAGTAGAAGGCGCGGGGCTCAGCCGAAGTCGCGGCGCGACAACTCGGCGCGGCGCGGCCCGACCAGGCGCACCGAGCGCAGCTGCTCATCGGGCCCGACCCGATTCTCGGCGCGCTCGAAGGTCGTTACGAGCCCGCGAAAAGCCCAGAGCGCCGTCTGCTCGTCGGCAAACGCCCGGGCGACGACGCCGGAGGGGCCGCGGTCGAGCTCGATCGTGAACGACGTGCCCGAGGGCAGCTCGGCGACCGGCAACCACGCATCGAGTTCGCGCGCGCGGCTCGACAGCGTGATCATGCGGTCGACCGGCACATCGTCGAGGCGCGAGCGCGACGTGCGGCGCGAGCCGCTCCAGACGGCCCGACTCTTCTCGGCGCGGCGCTCGTGCAC
>JBBQKE010000389.1:0-1845 GCA_038326585.1 Actinomycetales bacterium
ACACTTAAGACCGTGAAGATCGTGGGGCAAGTGCAGACCGCGCGGCGTATCGTTCGCGACCTGCTGCGCTCGCGCCGCAACCGCAACGAGCTCGAGAAGCGGCTCGACACGGTGACCCCCCTGGCTGCAGGCACGATCGAGATCGCCGTCTACTTCGCCGACACCCGCGTGAACCTCTACCAGATTCGCCAGTGGTACGCCCCGCTCGCCGAGCTCGCGCGCGAGCATCCGGTCGCCATCATCAGCCGTAGCCCCGGCACGATGATGACTCTGCTCGACGAGGCTCCCGTGCCGGCCGTGTACCTGCGCAAGGTGGTCGATCTCGAAAAGTTCGTCGCCGTGCAGCCGCTGCGCATCGTTTTCTATGTCAACCAGAACACCAAGAACTTTCAGATGTTCCGCTACGGCCGCATGTGGCACGTCTTCATCAACCACGGCGAGTCCGACAAGATGTACATGACGACCAACCAGTACAAGGCCTACGACTACTCGTTCATCGCCGGCGAAGCCGCGCGCGAGAGGCTCGAACGCAAGCTGTGGTCGTACGACGTCGACCGGCACACGCTGCAGATCGGGCGGCCTCAGGCTGATCACTTCGTGGGCGATACTCCCTACACGCCCGACGATCGCACGGTAGTGCTCTACGCCCCCACCTGGGAGGGCGACCGCCCCTCGGCGGCCTACGGCTCGATCGCGAGCCACGGTGAACAACAGGTGGATGCCCTGCTCGCGACCGGCCGCCACCGCGGGATCTACCGCCCGCACCCACGCAGCGGGGTCGTCGATGCGGCGTACGGCGAGGCGAGTCGGCGCATCGTCGCGAGCTTGGATCGAGCCAACGCCGCCGAGCCCTCAGCCCAGCACGTGCACGACACCGGCTCAGAGCTCGGGTGGCAGCTCGCCGCGGCCGACGTCGCCATCACCGATATCTCGGCGATGGTCTACGACCGGCTCGCCACGGGCAAGCCGATCATCGTCGCCCGGCCGGCATCGCCCGAGGCCGAGATTGATGACACGGGATACTTGAGCGCGTGCGAGTGGCTGCACAGTGCCGACGCGTCGGCCGTCGTGCCGCTCGTCGATCGCGTGCTCACGAGCACCGAAGCGCACGACGCGCTCAGCCACTGGGTGCAGCGCTACTTCGGCGACACCACGCCCGGCGCGGCGACCGCACGCTTTCAGGCCGCTGTCGACACGCTTTATGCGGAATGGGATCGCGTTGCCGCCGTGCACGCTCTCGACCCGGTCACGTCTGAGTCAAGCCCTTTTGACGACGACGACGACGAAGACGAGGCTCCTTCGGGGGAGTAACCTGCTCGAGCTCGGCAGGCCACCATGCCGGCGCCGGGCCGAAGGCCTGCTGCGCCGACTGCACCACCTTGCCGCCGATGATGCGGTTGCCTGCGCCACCGATCACGGCACCGATGCCAAACGGAATCAACCGGCCCACCATGCTGCCGCCCTGCTTGAGCGCCATGCGCTTGGCGAGTTCGTCGCGCAGGCGCTTGTTGAGCATGCCGACGAGCGCCTTGGGCATGCCTGCCGTAATCGACTCGCCCCAGTACTGGGTGCGATCGGGGCCGACACCCGTGGCCTGACCGACGAACTGCTGCACGAGGTCTTTGCCGGGCCCGCCGAGCATGAGCGCCATGACGAGGTTGTGAGCGCGTTCTTCGTCGTCGACGACGATGCCGTGAATCTCGGCGACAGACTGCGCGAAGAGGGCCGTCATCTCGAAGAAGGCCACGGTCTCGACGCCGATGACGGTGATGCCGATCACCGTGCCGACGCCTGGGATCAGGGTCGCCGCACCACTGCCCGCACCCGTGAGGGTGATCGAGTTCA
>JBBQKE010000390.1:0-1842 GCA_038326585.1 Actinomycetales bacterium
CCGAGCACGAGATCTCGATCTTGACCGGGCTGCAGGCCGAGCGAGTGCTGACCGCCGCCGGTCACAGCGTCGTGCCGGTCTACTGGTCGCCGACGGGGGAGTGGTTTCGCGTGCCCGACGCGACCGAGGCGAAAGATTACCTCGAGGGCGCACCCCAGGGCTCGACAGCCCTCGAAGCTCGCGTCTCGGGTGAACCGGGGCTGTACCGCCGCAAGCGGCTCGGTACCGAGCGCCTCGAGATCGAGGCGGCACTGCTGTGCCTGCACGGCGGCGTGGGCGAGGGCGGCGGTGCGGCCGCGGTGTTCTCGCTGCTGGGCATCCCCGCCACCGGTTCCACGCTCTTCGCGGGCGCTGTCGGCATGGACAAGCTCGCGTTCGGCGGCCTCATGACGGCCTCGGGCATCCCGTCGCTGCCACGCGAGGCGGTGTCGACGCTCGTCGAGCCGACGTTCGCGGGCCCCTACATCGTCAAGCCGCGCTTCGGTGGCTCGTCGATCGGCATCGAGATCGCCGACGACCTGGATGCTGCGCGTGCGCTCGCCGCCACAAGCGTGCATCTGCGCACGGGAGCGGTGCTCGAGCCCTACCGCCCCGACCTCGTTGACCTCAACATCGCATTCCGCACCTATCCGTCGCTCGAGATCACGCAGCTCGAGAAGCCCCTGCGTGGCGAGAAGGGCAGCGCGCTCTACTCGTACGCCGAGAAGTACCTCGCCGGCGGTGCGGGGGCCGAGGTGGGCTTCATGAGCGCCCCCCGCGAGTTTCCGGCCGACGTGCCCGAGGCCGTGCACGCGCGTGCTCGTGAGCTCGCCGAGCGCGTCGCCGAGGTCACGCGCCTGACGAGCATCGTGCGCGTCGACCTGCTGCTCGACGAGAAGACCGGCGAGCTCTTCGTCAACGAGGTCAACTCGATTCCGGGAGCCCTCTCGCTGTACCTCTGGGCACCCCAGCAGCCGGCCGCGACCGTGCTGCTCGACGCCCTCACCGAGGCGCGCGACCGCCGTGTCGTCTTCGCGCAAGCTGGGTTCGGCGGGGGCGCTGCGCTGCGGGCCGCGGGCGGCATCGCCGGCAAGCTCGTCGGCCTCGACGGCCCGCGCGCCTGAGCGGCTAGGGCGTCGGTTCCGGGGTCGGCTCTGCCGTGGGGCTCACCGTGCCGCCGCCGAAGACCTCGGTTGCGGCGAGGCACCGGGCATCAGCATCCACGATCGAGACAGCGGCACTGAGGGTGCGCACGGCATCGGCTCCCGCGATGTAGGTGATGTCGACGATGACCTCGGTCACGGGAGTGCGGCCGTAGGTTGTGAAGACATAACGCGGGGCGTTCGACTCGTCGAGCAGCCAGTCGACGCCGTCGACGTCGAAGCACGGCAGGTCGCTCGGGCCCTGCTCGGGCAGCCCGCAGCGATAGATGACCGCGGCCGGGTCGCCCCACGCGGCGGTGGCCTGCGCATTCGTCGCGCGGCGCTCGAGGTCGCCGACGGAGTCGGGAACGCGCACCGAGATCGCCGCGCACTCGGGATTGTTCGCGTCGGGCCCGGGCTCGAGCGGCACCGTGCCCGCGCATCCGGTCAGCGCAAAGGCTGCCACGGCGAGCATGACGGATGCCCGGCGGGCTCGAGCGGGAACGGCGCGTTTCGACATCGTCACCACGCTATCGCGGCGAGGGTTGGAGAACGCTCGACCATCGAGGTCGGGCTACATGGCCTGGTCGGTCACCGAGAACAACAACGAAATGAGGATGAACCCCACGAACACGAGCACGAACACGAGTATCACGCTGACGAACGAGAGCACCCCGCCGATGCCGATGATCATGCCCGTGCGAGAGCCGGGGGTCATGCG
>JBBQKE010000391.1:0-1824 GCA_038326585.1 Actinomycetales bacterium
GCGGATGCACGGGCGACGACGCCGACCTGCTGCGCCGGGCCATGGGTAGCAAGCGCGGGCTCGAGCGCATCGAATCGCTGCGCGAGACGCTCTACGCCGGCATGGCCACCAACGGCATTACGGGGCAGCTCGCCGACGAGATCTACGGCCGCATTCAAGCCTTCGCCAACTTCGGCTTCGCCGAGAGCCACTCGATCAGCTTCGCGCTGCTCGTCTACGCGAGCTCGTGGATCAAGCTGCACTTCCCCGGCGTCTTTCTCGCCTCGCTGTTGCGGGCTCAGCCGATGGGCTTCTACGCGCCCGCCTCGCTCACGGCCGACGCCGAACGTCACGGCGTCGAGGTGCGCACCCCGTGCATCCTGCGGTCGGGGGTCGAGGCGGGGCTCGAGCGCCTCGATCTGGTGGTCGCCTCAGCCCACGAACCGGTCGCTCCGGATGCTCGCCGCGCGTCGCCCACGGGACTTACTCAGTGCTTCCACCGTCAACAGCCGCCCGTTCCCGAGTTCGAGCCCGCGTCGAGCAACGGCGACCTCGCCGACTGCGCGCTGCACCGCCGCGACGGCGAGCTCGCGGTGCGGCTGGGGCTCGCCGAGGTCACCGGCGTCGGCAGGCCGACGGCCCAGCGCATCGTCGCCGAGCGCGATCGGGGCGGCCCGTACCGCGACCTGACCGAGCTCGTCTACCGCACCGGGCTCACGGCCGCGCAGGTCGAAGCGCTCGCGACCGCGGGCGCTTTCGACGTGCTCGGCCTCTCGCGGCGCGAGGCGCTGTGGGCGGCGGGTTCGGCGGCACAGGCGCGGCCCGAGTACCTGCCGGGGGTCGTCACGGCCGTGCAACCGCCGCTGTTCACCGACCTCGACGCGCACGAGCTCATGGTCGCCAACCTCGTGTCGACGGGCATCGCGCCGGGCGACCACCCCGTGCGCTTCGTGCGCGGGCTGCTGCGCGAGCGCGGCGTGCTGAGCTCGCGCGAGCTGCGCAGCGCCGAGCCCGGGCGCCGCGTCGAAGTGGCGGGCGTCATCACCCACCGCCAGCGGCCCGCGACCGCGAGCGGCATCACCTTCGTGAACCTCGAAGACGAGACGGGGCTGGTGAATGTGATCTGCTCGGTCGGCCTCTGGAGCCGCTACCGCCGCACGGTGCGCGAGAGCCGCGCCCTCATCGTGCGCGGCACGCTCGAGCGCTCGGCCGAGGGCGTCATCAACATCGTCGCCGACCGCGTCGAGTCGCTGCCCCTGCGCGTGACGATGCCGAGCCGCGACTTCCGCTAGCCGCTCTGACAGCGCCGGTCAAGCCGTGGGCCGTGCCGCAGCACGGTCATACCCTGAGCAGATGGCAGACGCAGCAAAGAAGACGGCAAAGGCGACGGCGAAGGCGACGGCCAAGAAGGCTGTCTCGAAAGCCGACGCGGTGCACGAGAGCAAGTGGTTCGAACGCGCCGCTCGCGCGGGGTTTGCGGTCAACGGCCTGTTGCACATGCTCATCGGAGTGCTCGCCATCTCGGTCGCCCTGGGCGTCGGCGCCGACGACGCCGACCCAGGCGGGGCACTGCGTGCGGTCGCACAGACTCCCGGTGGCGTGGTGCTCATCTGGGTGCTCGCGGCCGGGCTCACTGCCCTGGCGCTCTGGATGCTGCTCGAAGGCGTGCTCGAACATCTGGTGAAGAGGGAGTGGAAACCCGGGCTCATCCTGCTCGCGAAGGCTGTGGCTTATGGCGGCCTGGCGGTTCCTGCTGTCACGATCGGACTCGGCGGCCGCGTCGACACCGACTCCGACGTTCGCGAGGTCAGTGCTTTTCTGGTCCAGACACCTGTCGGCATCGCC
>JBBQKE010000392.1:0-1820 GCA_038326585.1 Actinomycetales bacterium
ATGGCGCCGAGCGAGAGCCTGGTCGGCGCTGTGCCCGGCGGGGGTCACTCGTCGTGGCAGGGCACGAGCGGCGCGACGCCGATCGTCGCCGGCATCGCCGCGCTCGTGCGAGCCGCCCACCCCGAGCTCGACGCCGCGGGCGTCGTCAACCGCATCATCAGCACTGCTCGACGCGTGACCTCGGTCGTGCCCGACCCCGACTACGGCTACGGCATCGTCGATGCGGCGGCCGCCGTGAGCGCCGAGGTGCCGGCGGTGAGCGCTCATCCACTGGGGTCGCTCGCCGAATGGGTGGCGATCAACCGCCGCGCCGAGGCCGAACCGCTCGTGCTTGAGCTCGCCGAGGCGCGCGACCCCCTCGGTCGAGCGTTCGAGGCACCCCCAGTGCTGGTGCCGAGCTGGGTCGTGCGCGAGGTCACGGCGAGCATCCCGCTCATCATGATCGTCATGGCGACGGGCACGGCGCTCGCCATTCTCGGGGCGGCCGCGACCGTGCGGTTCGTCACGCGACCCCGTTCGGAGTAGGTTATGGGGGTTCCCTCTACCACTTAGGAGTGCTTTTCTCGTGCCCAGAATCCTGATCGTCGGTGGCGGCTATGCCGGTTTCTACACCGCTCTGAAGCTCGAGAAGCAGCTGCGTCGCGGCGAGGCCGAGGTCATTCTGGTTGACCCGTTGCCTTACATGACCTACCAGCCCTTCTTGCCCGAGGTCGCCGCTGGTTCGGTCGAACCGCGTCACGCTGTCGTCTCGCACCGCAAGCACCTCAGCCGCACGACGATCGTCACCGCGTCAGTCACCGGCATCGACCACGCGGCCAAGAACGCCACGATCACCCCCGAGGTGGGCGAGCCCTACACGATCGACTACGACCACATTGTGGTGACGGCGGGCTCGGTCTCGCGCACGTTCCCGATACCGGGCGTCGCAGATGTCGCGATCGGCATGAAGTCGATTGAAGAAGCCATCGCTGTGCGCGACCGCCTCATCGACAACTTCTCGCGCGCCGCCCTGCTGCCGGCCGGCCCCGAGCGCGATCGCCTGCTGACGGTCGTCGTCGTCGGCGGCGGTTTCGCCGGCATCGAAACCTTCGCTGAGTTGCGCAGCCTCGCGAGCGCACTGCTGAGCGAGTACCCGGGCCTCACTGTCGACGACACCCACTTCCACCTCATCGAGGCAATGGGTCGCATCATGCCCGAGGTGTCGCTCAAGACCAGCCACTGGGTGCTCAAGAACCTCGCCCAGCGCGACGCAATCGTGCACCTCGACACGCAACTCACGAGTGCGGTCGACGGCCGCATCGAGCTGTCGACGGGTGAGGTCTTCGAGAGCGACATCGTGATCTGGACGGCGGGCGTCATGGCCCACCCGATGATGCGCGGCACCGACCTTCCCCTCGACGAGCGCGGGCGCATTCGTGCGCAGGCCGACCTTCGTATTGTCGACGACAACGGAGTCGTTGAGGGCGCCTGGACGGCGGGCGACGTCTCAGCCGTGCCCGACCTCACGGGCGGCGGAGTGGGTGGCTTCTGCGTTCCCAACGCGCAGCACGCCGTGCGTCAGGGCAAGCAGCTCGCCAAGAATCTCACGGCCGTCTTGCGTGGCGAAGAACCCCGCGACTACGTGCACAAGAACCTCGGCGCAGTAGCCGGCCTCGGCATCGGCTACGGAGCCTTCCAGTCGGGCAACATGGCCTTCACGGGCTTCATCGCCTGGGTCATGCACCGCGGCTACCACGGCCTCGCGATCCCGACGTTCGAGCGCAAGTTCCGCGTCGTCGGCGGCTGGATCGGCCACCTCTTCCTCGGTCGTGACAACGTGA
>JBBQKE010000393.1:0-1819 GCA_038326585.1 Actinomycetales bacterium
GAGTCGCACGTGACGGTGCCGCAAATCGGTGCGATGTACGAGGGGGATTCCTCGCGCAAGCGCACGCTCGTGGAGCACGGCTTCCGACTGCCGAGCGCGCTCGACAACCGCCCGCTCAAATTCAACGAGTTCAATAACCGGGTCGGCCAGACCGTGTATCTGTCGGCCACGCCGGGTAAATACGAGATGGGCATTGCGGATGGCATCGTCGAGCAGATCATCCGCCCGACCGGCCTGATCGACCCGCAGATCATCGTCAAGCCGAGCAAAGGCCAGATCGACGACCTGCTCGAAGAGATTAAGAAGCGCACCGAACGCAACGAGCGCGTGCTGGTCACGACACTCACCAAGAAGATGGCCGAGAACCTCACTGACTTTCTCACCGAGGCCGGGGTGCGGGTGCGCTACCTGCACTCGGACGTCGACACCCTGCGCCGGGTCGAGCTGCTCACCGAACTGCGCGCCGGAATCTACGACGTGCTTGTCGGCATCAACCTGCTGCGTGAGGGCCTTGACCTGCCCGAGGTGTCCCTCGTCGCCATCCTCGACGCCGACAAGGAGGGCTTCCTGCGCTCGGCCACGTCGCTCATCCAGACCATCGGGCGCGCCGCCCGCAACGTGTCCGGCGAGGTGCACATGTACGCCGACCGGCTCACCGCCTCGATGGAAAAGGCGATCGACGAGACCGACCGCCGCCGCGAGAAGCAGGTCGCCTACAACACGCTGCACGGCATCGATCCGACCCCGCTGCGCAAACGCATCGGCGACATCACCGAGGCCCTCGCCCGCGAGGAGGCCGACACCGCCGAACTTCTCGCCGGTCGCGATGCCCGCCGTAAGTCGTCGACGCCCAACCGCCGGGTTGGCTTGGCAGCGAACGGTGCCAACGACCTCGAGTCGATCATCGCCGACCTCAATTCGCAGATGCGCGAGGCTGCTGGCGAGCTGAAGTTCGAGCTCGCCGCCCGCCTGCGCGATGAGCTCTCCGAGCTCAAGCGCGAGCTGCGCCCGATGGAGACGGCCGGCCACCTCCAGTAACCGCGCCCGGGCGCCTCCCGGCACGTGTTTGAGAAGCCGGCACCTGTTCACACCAGGGCCAACTTCTCAAACCAGTGCCACGAGAGCGGATGCCCCGTCCGATTCAGTCGAACGCGGCCCGATTGCTGAATCGGGTGCGGTTGCCGCTGGCCGTAACCGCGGCGCCGAGAGCGACGAGGGCTGGCAGCGCGACCACGATCAGGGCCAGTTGCAGCCACGGCGGGGTGAACGGCAGCAGTGACACCCCGGCGGTGTCGCGGGTCAGGGACAGGGCGAGCGAGGGTACGAGCCCGAGCAAGACCCCGATCACGCTGCCGAGGCCCACAATCACCACTGCCTGCCAGAAGCCGAAGGTCCGGCGCACCCGCGGCGACGCCCCGAGCGAGGTGAGCACGGCATTGTCCCGGTGCCCGTCGGCGCGGGCGAGTCCGATGGTGATCGACGCCGTGACCAGGGCGATGATGGCGGTGAGAGCGACGAGAACCCAGCTCCAGGCCGCACCGTAGACGTCGGGCGGCCCCGATTCGACAGCCAGGGACAGGCCCGGGGACACTGCGGCAAGTGCTCCCTGTACGTGGTCGTGTTCCGCCTGGGTCGGTGTCGCGTCTAGGGCGCTGACCACCTGCGACGGCCGATACTGCAGGTCTATTAGATCGGCGGTGGCGGTGAGCATGAATACGGCGTAGGGCAGCGGATGCTCCGGCTCCTGCAGACTCCCCACCAGCGTTACGCTGCGGGCCGGGTCCAAGGGGGAGTTCAGCTCGGTGATCCAGTCAAGGTG
>JBBQKE010000394.1:0-1809 GCA_038326585.1 Actinomycetales bacterium
CAGGGTGAGCAACAGGTCGAACGGACCGTTGAAGTTGCTCAGGCTGACGGAGAAACCCGACGACTCGGTGTCTAGCTCGCTCGCCAGCCCCGCATCGCTAGGCGACTGCGCCACGGGAGATCAACTCTCTGGCGAGCTGGCGGTATGACTCTGCCGCTGAGTGGTCGGGGGCGAACGAGGTGATCGGCGCTCCGGCGACGCTCGCGTCGGGAAACTTCACGGTGCGACCGATGACGGTTTCGAGAACCTGGTCACCGAAGGTCTCGACGACTCGCTCCAACACCTCTCGCGAGTGCAGGGTGCGTGAGTCATACATCGTCGCGAGGATGCCGTCGAGTTCGATCGCGGGATTGAGCCGGTCGCGCACTTTGTCGATGGTCTCGACGAGCAGCGCCACTCCGCGCAGCGCGAAGTATTCGCACTCGAGCGGAATCAGCACGCCGTGCGCGGCCGTCAGCGCGTTGACGGTGAGCAGGCCGAGCGACGGCTGGCAGTCGATCAAAATGACGTCGTACTGGTCGCTGACCCGCTTGAGCACCCGGGCGAGGATCGTTTCGCGCGCGACCTCATTGACGAGGTGAACCTCGGCCGCCGACAGGTCGATGTTGGCGGGGATGACGTCGAGGTTCGCGACCTTGGTCTTCTGGATGACGTCGCGCACGTCGTGGCCACGCTCGGTGAGCAGGTTGTAGACGGTGACGTCGAGCTGGTGCGCCGGGATGCCCAGACCCACTGAGAGCGCGCCTTGGGGGTCGAAGTCGACGAGCAGCACGCGCCGGCCGTACTCGGCCAGCGTCGCCCCGAGGTTGATGGTCGTCGTCGTCTTGCCGACGCCACCCTTCTGGTTGCACATGGCGATGACCCGCGCCGGGCCGTGGCTCGCCAGGGGCGGCGGTTCGGGGAAGTGCGGGAGGGGACGACCGGTGGGGCCGAGGGTGCCGTTGCCGGCGTTCTCAGTCCCGGGCAGGTGTCCGTGTCGGCTCGCGGTGTGTGTGGGGTCATCCACGGTGGTCACCACGGCGTCGATGTCTGACGAATCCATCTCTCTCCCGGAACTGGCGTGCAGCGGTCAGCGTCCCGCTGATCGGGACGACCTTATCAGCGGGCACGAGGGTGGCTCTGTGCGTAGACCTCGCGCAGCTGCTGCACGGTGACGAGCGTGTAGACCTGCGTCGTCGTCACCGACGCGTGCCCGAGGAGCTCCTGCACGACGCGGACGTCGGCGCCGCCCTCGAGCAGGTGCGTCGCGAACGAGTGCCGCAGCGTGTGCGGCGACAGGTGCCCGAAGAGCCCGGCCCGGTCCGCGGCGGCGCGCAGGATCGTCCACGCGCTCTGGCGCGAGAGGCGCGAACCCCGCTGGTTGAGGAAGATCGCCGGCGTCCCCCGACCCCTGCTCGAGAAGGTGCCCCTCCCCCGGACGAGGTATGCCGTGAGCGCCTCTCGCGCGTAGGACCCCAGCGGGACGAGCCGCTGCTTGCCCCCCTTGCCCCGCAGGCGCACGACGCCGGCCTCGGTGTCGACGTCGTCGATGTCGAGGCCCACGGCCTCGGAGATCCGCGCGCCGGTGCCGTAGAGCATCTCGAGCAGCGCGGTGTCGCGCAGGGACGCCGGGGTGTCCCCCACGGCCGCGGCGGCGAGCAGTCGCTGGACCTCGCTGACGCTGATCGCCTTCGGGAGCCGCGACGGCGGTGGCGGCGGGCTCACCGCGGCCGCCGGGTCGGCGTCGACGTCGCCCTCGAGCGCGAGGAAGCGGTGCAGCCCCCGCACGGCCACGAGCGTGCGCGCCGCCGAGCTGGCGGCGAGCGGCGG
>JBBQKE010000395.1:0-1802 GCA_038326585.1 Actinomycetales bacterium
GGTACTCCGCGGTGCCGCCGAAGCCGCTGACGCCCACACGCGGGCCTGTGGCGACGTGCTGAAGGTGCGTGGGCGGACCGGGCTCGAGGGTGAGGGGGCCGGTGGCGAGCATCCCGCCGCTGTCGGCCAGGTCGACGCCGAGGGCGGTGGCCAGGCGCGCAGGACCGCGAGCGAGATCGCGCGGTGCGATCAGGCGGGATGCGCACTCCCCCGTGCGACGCGGTGCTGCGACCGCCCGGCGCCGCGCCGCGAGCTCGGCGCCCTCGACAACCTCACCCGCCCGCAGCAGCACGGCTCCGGCCTCGCCCGCCGGCCCGCAGACGAGGTTGAGGCAGCGGTGCATTCCGTAGCTGAGGTACACGTAGATGGTGCCGGCCGGCCCGAACATCGGCTCGGTGCGCGGCGTGCGGCCGCGAAAGGCGTGCGAGCCCGGGTCGGCACCCTCGCCGCCGTACGCCTCGACCTCGGTCAGCCGCACGCTCACGCCGCGGCCGTGCAGCACCGCCCCGAGCAGGCGCGGCGCGACAACGACGGGGTCGCCCTCGAGCAACCTCACTCGAGGGCGGCGAGCCGCTCGGCGAGGTGCGCGCGCTGCGCCGCCACCGCCGAGGGCGACGTGCCGCCCGCACCCGATCGCGAGGCGATCGAGCCCTCGACCGTGAGCACCTCGCGCACCTCGGGCAGCAGTCGCGCGTCGATCGAGGCGTACTCGTCGTCGCTCGGCTCGTGCAGCTCGAGGTCGTGGCGCTCGCAATGCGCCACGAGGGCGCCCGAGATCTCGTGCGCCTCGCGGAACGGCACGCCCTGGCGCACGAGCCAGTCGGCAACGTCGGTCGCGAGCGAGAAACCCTGCGGGGCGAGCTCGGCCATGCGTGCAGTGTCGAAGGTGAGTGTGGCGACCATGCCGGTGAAGGCGGGCAGCAGCACCTCGAGCGTCTCGACGGCGTCGAAGACGGGCTCTTTGTCTTCTTGCAGATCGCGGTTGTACGCGAGCGGCAGGCCCTTGAGCGTCGTCAGCAGCCCAGTGAGGTCTCCGATGAGACGGCCGGCCTTGCCGCGGGCGAGCTCGGCGATGTCGGGGTTCTTCTTCTGGGGCATGATCGACGACCCGGTCGAGTAGCCGTCGTGCAGAGTGACGTAGCCGAACTCGCGCGTGTTCCAGAGAATGATCTCTTCGGCCAGCCGCGAGAGGTCGACGCCGATTTGCGCCGCGATGTAGGTGAACTCGGCGACGAGGTCGCGAGCAGCCGTCGCGTCGATCGAGTTCTCGGTCGGGCCGCTGAAGCCGAGATCGGCGGCGACGAGCGCTGGGTCGAGGCCGAGACTCGACCCCGCGAGCGCGCCAGCGCCGTAGGGCGAGCGGTCTGACCGCGCCGCCCAGTCGCGCAGTCGCTCGAGGTCGCGCACGAGCGGCCACGCGTGCGCCAACAAGTGGTGGGCGAGCAGCACCGGCTGCGCGTGCTGCAGGTGCGTGCGGCCGGGCATGACGGCATCGGGATGCGCGTCAGCCTGCGCCGCGAGCGCCTCGACGAGCGAGCGCACCTCGCGCGCGATGGCCGCCCCGTGATCGCGCAAGTACAGGCGCACGAGCGTGGCGATCTGGTCGTTGCGGCTGCGTCCCGCGCGCAAGCGACCGCCGAGCTCGGCGCCCACCGCCTCGACGAGAGCCGCCTCGAGGGCACCGTGCACATCTTCATCGTCGGGCCGGGGTTGCAGGCTGCCGTCTGCCCAGCGCGCCCCGATCTCATCAAGGCCCTCGAGCATCCGCACCAGTTCGTCATCGGTGAGGTAGCCCGCCGCCG
>JBBQKE010000396.1:0-1763 GCA_038326585.1 Actinomycetales bacterium
GCGTTGAAGAGGGTGGACTTGCCGACGTTGGGCAGGCCGACGATGCCGATAGTGAGAGCCACGAGAGGTCAGCCTACCGGCGGGATGCGCGCTAGCCTCGAGGCATGCTCGTTCGCCTTGCCCGTGGCACCGCCGCGGCACTCGCCACGTTGCTCACCGGTGCGCTGCTGCTCATCGCCACCCCGAGCGCGGCACTGTCGACCGGACCCGCCCCGATGACGGATGCGCCGGCCATGGCCACGACCGCCGCTTCCGCAGCGGCGAGCGTCAATCGCATCAGCGGTAGCGATCGATACGGCACGAGTGTCGCGGCCAGCCGGGCGGCGTTCCCCGAGGGCTTCGCGCCCGATGTGGTGTATCTCGTGACAGGCGTCGACTATCCCGACGCGGTCGCCGCGGGCCCGGTCGCGGCCGCTGCGAGTGCCGGGCTGCTGCTCACCGCCCCCGACCGACTGCCATCTGCGATCGCAACTGAGTTGCACCGCCTCGACCCGCAACGCATCGTGATCGTCGGCGGCACCGCCGCCATCTCGTCCAGCGTCGCGAGGAGCGCCTCATCGATCGCCCCGGTGACCCGCATCGCTGGCGACGACCGGTATGCGACTGCAGAACTGCTGGTGAGGTCGGTGTTCGCCGGTCCGAGCGGCCCGGGCGCCGAGCACGTGTACCTCGCAACGGGAGCCTCGTTCCCCGACGCCCTCACTGCCGGACCGGCCGCCGCCGAAGCCGGTTCACCCGTGGTGCTCGTGCCGGGCACCCGCTCAACTCTTTCCGTGAGCACGCGGAATCTACTCGACGAGCTGGGAGCATCCACCATCACGATCGTCGGCGGCACGGGCGTCATCTCGAGCGGAATCGAGCGGCAGCTGCTCACTCTGCTGGGCTCGAACGCCGTCGAGCGAGCTGGCGGAGCCGATCGATATGCGACCGCCATCGCGGTCAACAGCGACGCTTTCGGCCCGGTGACGGGTCGGGTGTTCGTCGCCTCGGGGACAGGCTTCGCCGACGCACTCGCGGTGGGGGTCTATGCGGCGCAGCAGGCGCACCCTCTCTACCTCTCACTTCCGTACTGCGCGCCGAACGCCGTGCGGTCGGCTCTCGGCACTGCATCGCAGCTGACGCTCGTCGGCGGGCCTGCTGCACTCAGCCCTGGCGTTGGTCGCCTCGAGCGCTGCCTCAGCATCGATAGTGCGTCGTCGATCTGGGTGCTCGTGAACAAACGCAATCCCTTGCCCGCGGGCTTCACGCCCAGCGGGTTGCGCTCCCCCTCGGTGCCGAACGTCGGCACTCAATACTTGCGTTCGATCGCGGCTGACGCACTCGAAGACATGGTCGCGGCGGCTCGCAGCGAAGGAGCAGGGCGCATCGGCATCACGAGCGGCTACCGCTCGTACAGCAGCCAGGCCTCGGTCTACAACGCGAGTCTGCGGTCGCGCGGCTTCACGACGACCGAACTGTTCGTCGCTCGACCCGGCTACAGCGAGCACCAGACCGGACTCGTGGCCGACCTCTACCCGATCGGCGCATCGAATTGCTCGTACTACCGCTGCCTCGGTGAGACTGCACAAGGTCGGTGGTTGCGCGACAACGCGTGGCGATTCGGCTTCATCCTGCGCTACGAGAAGAACCAGACCAGCATCACCGGGTATGGCTACGAGTCGTGGCATTTCCGGTACATCGGGCCGACGCTCGCCGCCGACTACGAGGCGAGCGGGCACCGCACGTACGAACGGTTCCTCGGGCAGCCCGACGCGCCGACCTAT
>JBBQKE010000397.1:0-1759 GCA_038326585.1 Actinomycetales bacterium
GGTCGTGGTGGCGATCGGTGGGTTCTTCCTTGTCAAAGGGGTGCGCAAGACCTTTCTCGATGACATTCACACCCCGCGGGGCGACCTCGGCACAGCTGTCGTCGTTCTCGGCACGGTCGGCTACATCGCGAAGGGCGTCGCCCTTATCGCGGTCGGAGTGCTGCTCGTCATCACGGCCGTCACCGTTGATCCGTCGTCGGCTGGCGGCTTCGACGAGGCCTTCCGGGCAGTCGCTGAACTACCGTTCGGGGCGATCATGCTCGTACTTGTCGCCCTGGGGCTCATCACCTACGGCCTCTACTGTTTCGTTCGAGCTCGTCGCTCCAACATCTAGCTGCCGCGGCGCCCAGCGCAGCACGATGAGTGTGATGATGACGACGACCGCCATCGGCACGAGCGCGAGCGGCCCCGCCGAGCCAGCGCCCCGTTCGAACGACTCCTCGAGCGAACTCAGCACGACGGCGGGGCCGAGCAGCAGCACGTTGTTGAGCGCGTGGATCAGCACGGCGATCTCGAGCCCGCCGGTCGCACGCACGATGAGCGACATCGACACCGCGAACACGAGGTAGTAGGCGATGAGCCAGGGGTCGGCGGCGAGGTGCACGAGCGCGAACACGATCGACGCCGCGGTCGTACCGAGGGCGAACGACACTCCGGGTCGTGAGGCCCACGACCCCACGGTGCGGGTGATGAACCCTCTGAACCCGAACTCTTCGCCCGCGGCCTGCAGTGGCGTGGTGAGCACGATGATGACGAGCAGCGCGAGAGTCTCGCCGCTCGGCGGCTGCTCGACGAGTTCGACCGCGGCGAGAGCGAGCCCACCGCCGGTGTAGAGCAGGAAGATGGGAACGATGAACAGCGCCGACCGACGAACGAGGCGCCAGCGCCACGCCCCCGCGACGGAGTGCATCCAGAGGGGGCGAACACCGAAGAAGGCCCACTGCAGCAGCATCGAGATCGGGATGAGCGAGGCCAGCACGAGATTGTTGGCGAGAAACAGAGTTGGCGTGAAGACGATGGCACCCGACGCGACCTCGGAGGGTGTGACCCACCCGAGCTGAAGGTCGACCTCGATCGCCGCGAACGACAGCAGCACGCTGATGATGACCACGAGCAGCGCGAATGACGCGAGGGCGAGTGCCGCCACCCACCACGGGCGCCGAGGCTCACTGAGGGCATCGTGATAGTGGCGGACGGTCAGCGTCGACGGGTCAGCGCTCACGTGTTGGCTCCGCGCGCGTCGACGGCCCAGACGTCGAACTCGGTGCCGTCTTTCTCGACGATCAGCTCGTCGGCCAGATTGATCGCCGCGCAGACATGATTGGGCGCGACGCGCACGCGCGTGCCCAGAACCGGCGCCGCATCCGCGCTCTCGAACTTGATCGTCGCGTGGTGCTCAGAGAGCCCGACGATACGGGCCTCGGGCGAAGCTGGCACCCTCCCGAACCCGCTCGCGTAGGCGGCACGATCGGCACCGAGCACCTTGTTGCCGAGGTCGACCACAACACGCGCGCCCCGAACGCTCACGACCGTCGCGACGGCGGTGAGAGCGATGCGCCCCGGGCCGACCGTGCCGAGCTCCCACTGCTGTGCGTCGAAGAACGGGTAGACCCCCGGCCGCAGCTCGGTGAGCACTCCCCCCATCGCGCGCCCTTCGGCCGCGTCGGCGCTCGGAGTGGAGCCACCGCTGACCCCCGGGCAAGCGAGTCCGAGACCGAGCCGCGAGGCGCGCGCGATCTAGAGGGCCAGCGCCTCGGAG
>JBBQKE010000398.1:0-1758 GCA_038326585.1 Actinomycetales bacterium
TTGCAGCAGCCGACCGCGAAGTGCAAGGTTCGCATAGGCAAAGTCGTCGGTGCGCTCGGCAAGCACTTCGGCGACGCGGTCGGCCCACCCACGGTTGCCGCCGGGGCTCTGCGGTTCAGGGTCGCCGATTCCCTCGGTGAACGAGTCTCCTATCGCCACGTAACGCGACCAGGGGTGAAGCTGAGCCATGCCCATAGCCTGTCAGACCTATCGCCCTGACTGCACGCTGTGGGGCAGTAAAGGCCCATTAAAGAAAAGAGAAGCCCATGGGCTTCCTCGCATTCCTCCTTCTCGGACTCATCGCCGGTGCCATCGCGAAAGCGATCCTTCCGGGCAAGCAGGGTGGTGGCTGGATCTCCACACTGATCCTCGGCGTCATCGGCGCCCTTGTCGGCGCCCTTGTCGGCGGCTGGATCGGTAGCCTGCTCGGCCTCGGCTCGGTCGACGATTTCTTCAGCATCGGCACGTGGCTGCTCGCGATCGGCGGGTCGATCCTCGTGATCCTTCTGTGGGGACTCATCACGCGCAAGCGCTGAGTCTCACGCCACGCACGAACGCCACTCGCATATCCGCCCGCCGTCAGCGCACGGTGACAGGATGACCGCGTGGGGCGTTTGTCATGAGCAAGCAAGACGGCAGCAGTCGGCAGGTTACTTCAGCCCCGACCGCTGACCTCAGCGCGCACATTCTGCACCTCGACATGGACGCTTTCTTCGCCTCCGTCGAATTGCTCGATCGACCCGAACTGCGCGGGCAGCCCGTCATCGTCGGTCACCGCGGTGCCCGATCAGTCGTCACCGCTGCCACCTACGAAGCCCGCCGATATGGCGTGAACTCGGCAATGCCGATGGCGATCGCGCTGCGTCGTTGCCCGCACGCGGTCGTGCTCGAGCCGCACTACGAGCGGTATACCGCCGCGTCGAACGAGGTCATGCGTATTCTCGGCGACGTGACGCCGCTCGTCGAGCCGCTCAGCATCGACGAGGCCTTTCTCGACGTCGCCGGGGCGGTAGGTCTGTTCGGGCCGCCGTGGGCGATCGGCACGTCCCTGCGGTCGCGCATCCACGCCGAGACCGGCCTGGTCGCGTCGGTGGGTGCCGCCTCCACCAAGTTCGTCGCGAAGCTCGCCTCGAGCCGGGCCAAGCCCGACGGGCTGCTCGTCGTGCCCGAGGCCGCGACGCTCGACTTCTTGCATCCCCAATCCATTACGGCGCTCTGGGGCGTCGGCGCGGCGTCGGCGCAGCGCCTCGAGCGCCTCGGCCTGCGCACAATCGGCGACGTGGCGGATGCTCCGCTCGACGCCCTCGCGCGCGCGCTGGGTCCCGCCAGCGCCGGCCACCTGCACGCGCTCGCCCACGGGCGCGACCCGCGTTCGGTGACGCCGGAGCGGGCCGAGAAGTCGATCGGCCACGAGGTCACCTTCGAACGCGATATCACCCACCGCGCAACGATTGACCGCGAGCTGCTGAGGCTCGCCGACCGCGTGGCCGAACGGCTGCGGCGCGGCGGCTGGGTCGCCCGCACGGTCTCGGTGAAGCTGAGGTTTGGCGACTTCGAGACCATCACGCGGGCGCAGACGCTCGCCGAGCCCACCGACGTCGCGCAGCGCATCGCGACCGAGGCACGCACGCTCTACGCGGCCTCGCCCGTGGTCGGGCGGGGGCTGCGGCTCATCGGCGTGCGCGCCGAGAACCTGCTGCCGACCGGAGCCGTCGCGCGAGGGTTGTGGGACGACGACGAGGGCTGGCGCGAGGCCGA
>JBBQKE010000399.1:0-1754 GCA_038326585.1 Actinomycetales bacterium
CGGGTGAGGCGTGAGGCGCCCCGCCCGGTCGATTCGTGACTACGCGCGCAGGTCGCGCCCGCGGAACGGCGCCCGAATGAGCGGGGCGATGAAGCAGACGTTGGCGGCGCCGGCGTAGAAGAACACGCCGCCGACCACCACGAGTGCGACTCCGCCGACGATCGCGCCGATGTCGCCCGCGAGCGCGAGCACGATGCCGAGCACGATGAGGGCGATGCCGGCAACGATACGCAGACCGCGGCCGAGTGAACCTGACATGAAACGAGCGAACGCCATGAGCGTCTCCTTTACTGCATTGGCACGGAGTTGCCCGTGCCGAGTGGGCCGCAACGTTCGCAGCGGCCGCGCACGACGATTCCGTCGCGAACGAGGTGGCGCCCCAACTGCTCTTGGATCACAGAGATCGTCGAGTCGGGAAGGGCGATGTCGAGGATGCCCCCGCAGACCGTGCACACGAAGTGGTCGTGAGGCTCGGGGCGGGCGTCGAGAACGACCTGACGGCCGTCGGAGGGGGCGAGACCGATCTCTCCGCGCTCGACCATGCGCGCCGTGATGCGGTGCAGAGAGGTCAGCCCGAGCTGCGGCAGGTGATCGGCGATCGCCGCATGCAGCTCGAGGTTGGTCGCGTGGCCGAGGCGTCGCAGCGCGGTGAGCACTGTGTCGGTCTGGATTGTGGTCGGCATGGTGTCATCGTAGTGTTAATGATTAACGTTTGTTAATCATTACCTCCGCTTTGTTGTGCCTCGACGTGAGAACAGAGACTCTGGCGAACGCAACCCCCTGGCGGGTCGCTCGGAATCTCGACACAGTAGAACGATGAACGACACACCAGAACGCAAGCAGCCGACTGATCATCTGCCTCCGCTCGACGAGCGTGAGCCCGACGACGAGCGCACGACCGACCGGTCATACCCCGGTGACGAGCACGGGCCCGGCGAAGGCTCGGGCATCAGCGACGACACCGCCGCCGAGCCCGACGCGCCCGCGCGCCACGGCGTCGCGAAGCTGCCGCCCGGGCCGCACTGATTCGTCTCGACTCTTTCGCGCACGCGTGTCGACCACACCTCTGTTGACATCGCGGGCTCGACGCGAGCTTGCTGAGTCAGGCGCTCATCTTGTGCTCGGCCAGCAACAGCTGCACCGCCTCACGCACGAGCTCGCTCTGCTTCTTTCCCGTGAGTTCCTCTAACCGCTTGAAGGCGGCGAAGTCGGCCTCGGGAATACGCCCGCGCACGGTGGGCGAGGCCCCTTTCGGTTGCTCACCGAGCCGGGTGCGGCCTGCCCGCCGGAGGACCGCGTCAAGCGCCTCTTCACTGCCGTACTCGCGCAGCATCAGTGCTCGACCGTGCGCTGCTGCCTCGGCACCCGTTGCGATTTCCGTCAAACGCGGCAACGGCGCCGCAGGATCGGTCAGCCGCTCCGCGAGCGCTGTGTACTCTTCGTCAGTCGCCATGGGGGTGTTCCTCTCTTCGTCTTCTGTACTTGGGGCCGAGTTCCATTGCGTGAAACACGAGAGACTCGCGGCCGTGAGGGTAGGTGGCCACCAGAATCTCTATCTCACGCTCTGTTTGGGCATGCGGTGGTCCGATATAGAGCCACACCTGACCGTCGTCGGGGGTCTCGGCCTCGACTTTCGCCTTATAGGTTGCATTGATCAGCGCGTAGACCTGATCGTCGCGCGGAATGCCATGTTTGTCTGTTGAGTGAGCCCACCGAGGCGCCACAATCCCACCTTATCTGTAGCCGTCAATATC
>JBBQKE010000400.1:0-1745 GCA_038326585.1 Actinomycetales bacterium
CAGCCCCGCTGGCTGACACAAGGTCGCCGCGCTGTGAATCGCGATCTCAGCACGCGGCATACTGGGCACACGCCCGAGAGATTCGGAGTTCACCCCATGGCAATGACGCCACGAAGCGACGCGATCATCATCGGCGCTGGCCTGTCAGGGCTCGTCGCCGCCGCAGAACTGGTCGACGCGGGCAAGCACATCACGATCGTCGACCAAGAGCCCGAAGCCACGTTCGGCGGGCAGGCGTGGTGGTCGTTCGGCGGGCTGTTCTTGGTCGACAGTCCCGAGCAACGCCGCATGGGCATCCGCGATTCGATCGAGCTCGCCCGGCAAGACTGGGCCGGCACAGCGGGGTTCGATCGCGACGACGACGAGCACGCGCGCGCCTGGGCCGACACCTACGTCGACTGGGCTGCGGGCGAAAAGCGCGCATGGCTGCGTGGCAAAGGCATCGGGCTGTTCCCGGTCGTCGGCTGGGCCGAGCGCGGCGGCGACACTGCGACGCGGCACGGCAACTCGGTGCCGCGCTTCCACATCGTGTGGGGCACGGGTCCGGCCATTCTCGAACCGTTCATCGCCACGGTGCGTCGGGGTGTGGATGCCGGCCTCGTCACCCTGCTCTTCCGTCACCGGGTCGATGCCCTGACCGTGACCGACGGGCGGGTCGTCGGCGTGAGCGGCAGCGTGCTCGCCCCCGACGACGCCGAGCGGGGCGCACCCTCGAACCGAGACGCGGTCGGCGAGTTCGCCCTCGACGCGAGCGCGGTTGTCATCGCGACCGGCGGCATCGGCGGCAACCACGACCTCGTGCGCGCGGCGTGGCCCGAGCGGCTCGGCACCCCGCCGACGCAGATGGTGAGCGGCGTGCCCGCGCACGTCGACGGCCGCGGGCTCGGCATTGCTGAGGCCGCGGGCGCGCGGCTGATCAACGGCGACCGCATGTGGCACTACGTCGAGGGCATCCAGAACCACTCCCCCGTGTGGGCGAAGCACGGCATTCGCATCCTGCCCGGCCCCTCGAGCCTGTGGCTCGACGCGACGGGCCGCCGCCTTCCGACCCCCCTCTTTCCGGGTTTCGACACCCTCGGCACCCTCGCCCACTTGCGCACGACCGGCCACGATCACAGTTGGTTCGTCACCACACAGTCGATCATCGAGAGAGAGTTTGCGCTCAGCGGCAGCGAGCAGAACCCCGACCTCACCGGTCGCAGCGTGCGCGAACTGCTGCGCCAGCGGCTCGGCAAGGGCGCCACCGGTCCGGTCGAGGCGTTCAAGGAGAAAGGCGTCGACTTCATCGTCGCCTCATCCGTCGACGAGCTCGTGGCGCGCATGGCGGCCCTCGAACCGGATGCTCCCCTCGACGTCACCCGCGTGCGCGACGAGATCGCCGCACGTGACCGCATGCTCGACAACGAGTTCGGCAAAGACGCCCAGCTCACGGCCATCCGCGGCGCGCGGAGATATCGGGGCGATAGGCTCATCCGCGTCGCGCCGCCGCACCGGTTGACCGACTCGAAGCACGGCCCGCTGATCGCCGTGCGGCTGCACGTGCTGACCCGCAAGAGCCTCGGCGGCATTCAGACCGACCTCGACTGCCGAGCCCTCGGGGCCGACGGCACGCCGCTGCCCGGTCTCTACGCGGTCGGCGAGGCCAGTTGCTCGGGATTGCACGGAGCCAACCGGCTGGCGAGTAATTCATTGCTCGAAGGCTTGGTCTTCGGCTTCCGCGCCGGGACCGACGCAGCCTTCGAAGC
>JBBQKE010000401.1:0-1732 GCA_038326585.1 Actinomycetales bacterium
CGTTCGCCACCAGAGTCACGAGCCCTTCGGCTTCGAGTAGCTTGAGCGCCTCGCGCACCGGCACGCGGCTCGCGCCGAACCGCACGGCGATCTCCTCCTGCCGCAGTCGGGTGCCGGGCGGATACGTGCCGCGCTCGATCCCGTCGCGAATGCCCTCGGCGACGCGCGCGCTGGCGTTGCCGTCACGCGTCACGGGGGTCGGGGCGAAGTAGCCGGTCACGCGGCGGGCCTCCGCGGGTCCCACAAGCGCACAGTCGCGTCACGTTCGTAGGCCTTGCCGTCGGGATAGCTCACGAGTTCGAACTGCATTCCCCAGGGTGACAAGAAATAGACCCAGCGCTGACCTTCGCTCGCGTTGCGGCTACTCGTCGGCTCGCCGAGCAGCTGCACGCCGTGCTCGCGCAAGTGGGCGATGCCAGCGTCGAGATCGTCGACGTAGAACGCGAGGTGATGACCGCCGATGTCGCTGTTGCGAGGCTGCGGCGCCTGGCCGTCGGCCGGCTCCCACTGGAAGATCTCGAAGTTCGGCCCGTGCCCGCAGCGGAAGAACCGCAGCTCGCGCATCACCGAGCGGGGGTGCACGTTCAAGTGCTCGTGCATCCAGTCGTCATCGCGCTCGAACGGGCCGAGCGTGTAGACGTACTCGCACCCGATGACGACGACAAAGAACGCTTGAGCCTCGTCGAGGTCGGGCACCGTGAACCCGATGTGCTCGGTGCCTCTCAACCCGGGAAGAGCCATGTCGACATCCCTTCTTCGCGACGACTGGATGCAATCCTAGCCATACAGTGGCGGGCCCGGCCAGGAAAGCGGCGAAACTTGTTGAGATTGGATGCAATTGCGGTTAGGGTAGCGCCCATGCCGAAACAACGACGTTTGGAATCCATCGCTCCGTGGGTCGAGCTGAGCACCACCGCCGCCGACTGGAAGGCCGCCGACCCCGCGCTGCTCGCCACGATGCTCGGCCAGTTGCACCTCATTCGCGCTTTCGAAGAGCGAGTGCTCGACCTCGCCGGTGAAGGCCTCGTGCACGGCCCGGCGCACTCGTCGATCGGCCAAGAGGGCGGCGCTGTCGGCTCGATCGTCGGCCTGCGCTCGAGCGATGCCGTCAACGGTTCGCACCGCGGCCACCACCAGTTTCTCGCCAAGGCTCTTACCCACGTGGCCCAGGGTGGTCTCGACCTCGACGCTCTCATCACCACCGACATCCAGACCGTGCTGCAGAAGACGTTGGCCGAGATTCTCGGTCTCGCGCAGGGCTACTGCCACGGTCGTGGCGGCTCGATGCACCTGCAGTGGTTCGAGGCCGGCGCTCTCGGTACCAACGCCATCGTGGGTGGCGGAGCCCCCATGGCTACCGGCAACGCCTGGGCGCAGAAGCGTTCGGGCACGACTGACCTCACCATCAACTACTTCGGCGATGGTGCGGCGCAGATCGGATCTGTGCTCGAGTCGATGAACCTCGCCGCGGCCTGGAAGCTGCCGGTCTGCTTCTTCGTCGAGAACAACTTCTATGCCGTTGCCACCCGCATCGAAGAGAGCGTGGCCGACACGCGCCTGTCGGTGCGTGGCATGGGCTTCGGCATTCCGTCATGGCGCGTCGACGGCATGGACCCGCTCGCCGTGCACCTCGCGATGGAGCAGGCCGCCGAGGTCATGCGTTCGGGAGGCGGCCCCGCGGTCGTCGAGGTCGAGGTCTACCGCTTCTTCCACCAGAACGGACCATACCCGG
>JBBQKE010000402.1:0-1723 GCA_038326585.1 Actinomycetales bacterium
TCTCGGTCATCGCACCCTTGCCGCGCAGGCCGCCGAGTCGATCACGCCGAGCGCGAGACGTCGGCGTCGGTCGCCTCGAGCTGGGTGCGCAGTTCGTCGTGCAACTGCCGGTAGGCCTCGCCGCGCTCGGTGAGCTCGCGCTCGTCGATGAGAGCCAGGCGCGAGAGCAGGGCCTCGTCAGCCTCGGCGTGCACCATCTCGGGGGCCTCGTCGGTCATGGTCACGACACTACCGCGAGGTGCATCAGCTGCTCATCGACATCGAGCCCGTAGATCTGCAGCCCCGAAGCATAGATGGCCGCGGCGCCGGCCCGCAGCAGATCGAGCTCGTCGTTGCCCGCGCGCGCGACTCGCACGACGTGCTGCTTCATGCGCACGACCGCCTGCCCGACCTCGACCGTGCGCACGCCATCGGCATCCACCGTGCTGGTGATCGCCGGGTAGGGGGTGAAGAGCTCGCGCAGGTCGCCGAGGATGTAGTCGGGCTGCATCGTCGGCGGCGCCGCCAGCACCTGCTTGGCGCGGTCGATGCCGGTCAGCACGAGCGCCGTCGCGAGACCCGCGCGCTTGCCACCCATGATGTCGGTGTCGAGTCGATCGCCCACGACAAGCGGGTTCGTTGCGGCGAAGCGCTCGGTCGCGACCTCGAAGATCGCCGCCTCGGGCTTGCCGGCGAAGACCGGAAGTCGGCCGACCGCGAGGTGCACGGCCGACACGAGAGTGCCATTGCCCGGCGCGATGCCCCGCGCCACCGGAATCGTCCAGTCGGTGTTCGTTGCCACCCACGGGATGCCGGTGTGCAGAGCGAACGACGCCTCGGCAAGGTGTTCCCAGCCGACGTGAGGGGCGAACCCCTGAATGACCGCGGCGGGGTTGTCATGTGCCGAGCGCGTCACGACGAAACCCGCCTTCTGCAGTTCGTCGACGAGTCCGTCACCGCCGACGACCAGGATGCGCGCTCCGGGTTCGACGAGCGTGGCGAGCACGCGCACCGCCGCCTGGGGGCTCGTGACAACATCGGCTGCCTCGACCGCCAGGCCGAAGTCGCGCAAGTGCTGAGCCACCTGCTCGTCAGTGCGCGCCGCATTATTGGTGATGTAGCCCACGCGCACGCTGTTCGCCGCCGCACGCGCGATGCTGTCGACCGCGTGCTTAATGGCTCCCGCACCCGCATAGACGACACCGTCGAGATCGAGCAGCAGGGCGTCACGGCCCGCGAGCGGTGCTGACGGCGACTCAGAGCGCATCGCGGCCCCCGTGCTCGTCACCCGCGTCAGCGCCCGTGTCGACATGCTGATCGCCCAGCGCTCCGACCACCGTCTCGTCCTCGTCGAGCTCGATGATCTCTATGGTCTCGTCACCCTCAACGGCGTCAACAGCCGCGAGCGCCTCAGCCGCGAGATCGGCGCGGCGACCCCACGTCTCGGCTTCGTCAGTGCGGCCGAGTTCATCGAGCACGACGGCGTAGGCGTCGAACAGTGCAGGGCTGTAGCTGAACGCCTTCGATGGATCGAGCTGCGCGATCTCGAGCTCATCGAGCGCGGCCTGCGTCTGCCCGAGGTCGAGGCGTGCCCCCGACATCGCGATCGCCAGCTCGACGCGCGTCGGCACTGTCAGCTCACGCCGGTCAACCGAACGCCCCAGTTCGAGCGCCTTCTCGGGGCGTCCGAGACCACGCTCGCAGTCGACCATCATGGGCAGCTGCTCGTTCGAACCCGAGATGC
>JBBQKE010000403.1:0-1721 GCA_038326585.1 Actinomycetales bacterium
GCCAGGAAGGTGAGCGCGACAGTCCACGCCGCGAGAAACTTCGCGAGCACGATCTGCCCCGTCGTGGCGAGAGTGACCTGGGTGGTTGCAAGGGTTCCCGCGTCACGGTCGCCGTTGATGGCACCGCCGCTCACCGCGGGAGTGACGAGCGTGCCGACGAGCAGCACGAAGAAGATGATCGTCGAGTACACCCCAGCGGTCTCGTCGACATTGCCGCCGAAGGCATCGAGCGAGGCCCATAGCAGCGCCGTCACGATGCCGACGAGCACGAAGACCACGATCACGAGAACAACCCAGGCGACCGAGCGGATGCGCTGCCGCAGCTCGAGCAGCACCAGTGTGCCGAGCACGTCGATCGAAGGGCTCATCGGGGTGCCTCCGTCGCATCGAGTACCCCGTCTGGCGGCTCCACGGTCGGGCTCTCGCCGCGAGACAGGTCGAGGAAGGTGTGCTCGAGGTCGCCGACGGCCGGGCCGAAGGCGCTGACGGCGACGCCCGCGCGCACGAGGCGCTCGAGCACCGTGGCGGCCTCCGCCTCACCACTGACCGTGACGAGTGCACCGAGGTGGTCTGTGCCCGAGGTGGTGATGCCCTCGCCCTGCAGTGCCGCGGCGAGAGCGGCGGGGTCGAGCGCGCGCACGCGCCAGTCGCGCGCGGTCGCCCGACTGCGCTCGACGCGCTCGGCGCTTGCGGTCGCGCCCTGGTCGAGGTAGACCGCAGTGTCGGCCATTTCGTCGAGTTCGGCGAGCACATGGCTCGAGACGACGACCGCGCAGCCCTCGGCAGCGAGTCGACGCACGAGCACCCGCAGGTCGACCCGAGCGGCCGGGTCGAGGCCCGAGGCGGGCTCGTCGAGCAGCAGCACGCTGGGCCGGTGCACGAGCGCGCGCGCAAGACTCAGGCGCTGCTTCTGGCCGCGGCTGAGCACGCGTGCAGGCTGATCGGCGAGTGGCTCGAGCCCCACGAGAGTGATGAGCTCGTCGGCACGGGTGCGCGCGTCGGCAGCACTCAGCTCGTAGAGCCGCCCGGTGGTCTCGAGCGCGCCGCGCACGGTCAGGGCGGCCCATGAGCCGAGCACATCGGGCATCCACCCCATCACCCGGCGTACTGCGCGCGGATCGACGACCGGATCATGCCCGGCGATGCGAATCGTGCCGGCGTCGGGCTGCAGCAGCGTCGCGAGCATGAGCAGCAGTGTGGTCTTGCCCGAGCCGTTCGGACCGATGAGCGCCGTGACCTGCCCGGCCGCCGCCTCAAAGTCGGCCTGGCGAACGGCGTGCACGTCGCCGAACGAGCGGGCGACTCCCTCGACGGCGATGGCGGTGGCGACGGTGGCGGTGGCGGTCATGAGCGAGAGTCAATCACAGCGCGGGGTTATCGCCTTCCATTCTGTGCACCTCGCTTTCAACGCCGCGCACCTCCGCCTCGATCACCCGCACGGCTGACCGCAAGGCCCGCTCGGCGTCGAGCCCGCGTCGGCGTCCTTCGGCGGCCATACCCAGAATCGCCGCGCCGAGTACCTGCTCGTCGGCGTATACCGACTCATCCACGCCCGGGGTGGCCGCGACCGCGATGCCGACACCCTCGGCCTTGTCGAGCACCTTCTGCGCGCGCGACAGTGCTGTCAGCCCGGCGGGCACGCCGTCGAGCACGCTCGCCCGCTCGGGCTTCTCTTGTCGCTTCCAGGTCTCCCAGTTCTCGGCGACGGCATCAGCGGTGTC
>JBBQKE010000404.1:0-1720 GCA_038326585.1 Actinomycetales bacterium
AGGAAGCACGCAGGAATGGAAGGTGACTGACCACGAGGCCTTCGTTGAGGATGTTCGGCGCGCGCTCTACGCGTCAAAGATCATCGCCTACAGCCAGGGCTTCGACGCCATCGTCGCCGGCGCCGAGCAGTACAACTGGGACATCAAAAAGGGTGAGATCGCCAAGATCTGGCGTGCCGGCTGCATTATTCGAGCGCGTTTCTTGAACCGCATCACCGAGGCCTACGCCGCCGACCCCGCGCTCGTCGCCCTTGTGACCGCGCCGTACTTCGCCGAGGCCGTCGCCGGTGCACTGCCGTCGTGGCGACGCGTCGTGGCCGGCGCGGCTCTGGCGGGCATCCCGACCCCCGCCTTCGCCTCATCGCTCTCGTACTATGACGGACTGCGCGCTGATCGCTTGCCGGCCGCGCTGATCCAGGGCCAGCGCGACTTCTTTGGTGCGCACACCTACCGTCGCATCGACACAGAGGGCACGTTCCACACCGACTGGAGCGGCGACCGCACCGAGAGCGCGGCCGAAGACACGCACTAAAGCCGACACCGTCGCCGAGACCGCGAAGCGCAGCGACCGCGCTCGGTGCGCGGAAGCGGGGTCGCGCCGCAGGAGCGGCGGCGCGACAGAAAATCAGCGGCGATAGCGCACGCGCACCACGCGATCGGCGGCCGAGACGCGGCCGAGGAACGGCGGCGTCACGAGCAGCAGCACCGAGGCCGCTAGTCCCACGAGCACGGCGCCGGTCGTCGCGGTGATGATCGAGACCGTGAGCAGCGCGGCACCGAACTCGGCCGGCAGCGCCGTCGTCGCGGCGGTGAGCAGCACGACCGTGGCGGCGAGCACGTGGGCGGCGTATCCGAGTGCCGCCGTCGAGACCGCCGCGACTCCGACGGTCGTGCGGGGTGAGATGAGCATCCACGCCGCAGCGAGAACGATCGCCTGCACGAGGGCGCCGATCACCCAGGCAGGGGTCGTCCACCAAGCGACGGCAGACTGGGGCTGCCCGAGCACGGCGGCCCCGATGGTGGCCGGCACTCCCTGCAGGGCCCACGTCGCGAGCCCCGAGAGCCCCGCCCACGCCAGCACGCGCGGCCACGGCAGCGACAGGGTCGAGCGCATCGCAGGTCGTGGCCGTGGGTCGATCGGGGCTTCCGCCTCGGCCTGCCACACCGCATCATCGCTGCCCAGCAGGCGCGGAGGCTGCAGCGTCTCGAGGGCGAGAGCGCTGACCTCAAGCGGCGAGTCGAGCACGTCGACGGTGCCCCAGACGGTGTCGAGCGGGCGCGCGGGCAGCTCGCCGAGCGGCGTGACCGGAAACGGCCCTCCGCCCCACGCCGTGCGCCAGTTCTCGAGCTCGAGCGCGGTGCGGGCGAGCGACAGCCTGCTGGCAGAGCCGTGACCCGTTCGGCGCGCCTCGGCCACGCCGCGCAGCGCGGCCGCCGCGGCGATCCAGCCGGTCGCGTGATCGAGGGCCTGCACAGGCAGCGCCACCGGATGCTCCGCCCCCGTCTCGCGCATGCCCCGGTCGGCGATGCCGGCCGACATCTGCACGAGACTGTCGAACCCGCGTCGGCCAGCCCACGGGCCGGAGTAGCCGTAGGCGTTCAGCTGCACCTCGACGAGCCCGTGGCGCACGGCCTCGCGCGTGGCCGCGTCGAGCCCGATCGAGTCGAGGACGCCGGGGCGATAGCCGTGCACGAGCACGTCGGCCTCGGCGAGCAGGGC
>JBBQKE010000405.1:0-1712 GCA_038326585.1 Actinomycetales bacterium
GGTCGAGGGCCGAGCAGGGCTCATCCATCAAGATGATCTCGGGCTCGACCGCAATCGCGCGAGCAATGCACAGTCGCTGCTGTTGACCGCCCGAGATGCTCGAGCCCGGCCGCTCGAGGCGATCTTTGACTTCGTTCCAGAGGTTCGCGCCTTGAAGAGACTTCTCGACGAGCTCATCGGCATCTGGCTTGCTGATGCGCCGGTTGTTGAGCTTGACGCCGGCGAGAACGTTGTCGCGGATCGACATGGTCGGGAAGGGGTTGGGGCGTTGAAACACCATGCCCACCTGACGACGTACGAGCACGGGGTCTACTCCTGGCCCGTAAAGATCGTCACCGTCGATGAGAACCTCACCCTGCACGTACGCACCCGGAATAACCTCGTGCATGCGGTTGAGCGTGCGGATGAAGGTCGACTTGCCGCACCCCGAGGGGCCGATGAATGCCGTCACGCTGCGCGGCTCGATCACTATCGACACGTCTTCCACCGCCTTGAACTTGCCGTAGAAGACGTTGAGGTCGTTGACTTCGATGCGCTTAGACACGGGTCTGTAGATTCCTTCGGTCAGATCAGGGCTCAGCGGCCGAGTTTGGGGGCGAACACGCGGGCGATCAAGCGGGCGGCGAGGTTGAGCACCATCACGATTAAAATGAGCGTGAGCGCGCCCGCCCACGCGCGATCGAGGTACGCCTGAGTATCGACACCCTGATTCGCGTACGAGGTGAAGACGAACACCGGCAGTGACTGCATCCTGTCGGCGAACATGTCGTAATTCATGCTCGCAGTGAATCCGGCAACAATGAGCAGGGGTGCTGTCTCGCCGATGACTCGCGCGATAGAGAGCATGATTCCGGTGGCGATTCCGGCGGCCGAGGTCGGCAGGACGACATTGAGAATCGTCAGCCACTTCGGCACCCCGAGCGCGAACGCCGCCTCGCGCAATTCGTTGGGCACGACCCGCAGCATTTCTTCGCACGACCTCACCACGACGGGAATCATCAACACAGTGAGCGCAATGGCGCCAGCGAAACCCATGCGAACACCGGGGCCGAAGAAGATCGCGAAGAGTGCGAAAGCGAAGAGGCCTGCAACGATGGAGGGAATGCCGGTCATCACGTCGACAAAAAAGGTGATCGCCCGCGCCAGCGGGCCGCGACCGTACTCAACGAGGTAGATGGCCGTGAGCAAACCGATGGGGATGGAGATGATCGCGGCGGTGCCGGTCATCAGCAGGGTGCCGACGATCGCGTGAACAGCCCCACCACCCTCTCCGACGACATTGCGCATCGAGCTGGTGAAGAACTCGACGTCGAAACGCGCTGAGCCATTCGCTACCACGGTAAAGAGAAGGGAGATGAGCGGCGTCATGGCCACCAGAAACGCCCCGGTGACGAGTGCCGTCACGAAGCGATCAGTCGCTTTGCGCGCCCCCTCGACCTGGCGACTCACGATGACGATCATCACGAGATAGGTGATGACTCCGAGCGCCAGGGTTCCGACGAGCGAGAACTCGCTGCCACTGGAGGCCGACATGAGCGAGAGCACGCCTGCGGCACCGGTGAGGCAGAGGCCGAGAATCACCCAGGGGGTGCGCGGGTGCAGCTGGCCTTGCGTCAGAGAGTTGGCGACTCCAACCTGCGTGGTCGTGATGGCCATGTCAGTTCGCTCCCGAGAAGTCTTTGCGACGGTTCACGATGTAGCGCGCGACCGAG
>JBBQKE010000406.1:0-1704 GCA_038326585.1 Actinomycetales bacterium
TTCCCCTCGGCGACCACCGCCTTCGTTGCAGACGGCGCCGGGTTTCCCGATGCGCTGGCAGCGGGGGCCGCAGCAGGGGCTTTCGGGGCACCGGTGATCTTGGTACCCGGGAAGTCCCCTGTCGTTCCGATCGACACGATGGTTTTCTTGAGTTCGCTGGGTGTCAGCACGATCTACGTGGCGGGCGGACCGGGTGTCGTCTCGAACTTCGTGGTGTCGTCGCTCGAGCGAACTGCGTCAACCATTCGACTGTCGGGCCCGGATCGCATCGCTACCGCCGTTCGTGTCAATCAAGAAGCGTTTCCGGAGACCTCAGACTTCGTCTATCTCACGAACGCGTTCTCGTTCCCCGACGCGCTCGCGGGAGGTGTGCTGGCGACCCGTGAGCCCGGTCCGCTGTTCACGGTCCCCTCGTCTTGCGTACCCGCGACGGTGCGGTCGGCGATCGAGGCTCTGGGCGCCAGTGAGGTGCGGCTGCTGGGTGGAACGGCGATTCTCACCGTCGGCGTGGCGGCCCTGCGCACCTGCTGACGTGAGCCGTCGACGGACGGTCGGGTGCGCGAGTAGCTGGCCGCTCGTCGCTGCGTCGGCGTGGCGGCGTCGGCTCCCAGCGATCAGTCGAGCGCTTGCGCCAGGGCCGCCAGCAGGCGTGGCAGGGTGGGCACTCCGCTCGCTCGCAACACCTCGGCCCCGTCGGCGCCGTAGATGATCGTGGTCGGAGTGCTCGTGAGCCCCAGATCTGCGGCGAGCGCCTGATGGGCCGCGATGTCGCGCTCGGTAACGTCAAGCGACGGCACGAGCCGTTGAGCCTCGGCGACCACCTCGCGCGCCCGGTGACAGGGTTCGCAGAAAGCTGAAGTGTAAAGATCAAGTCGCACACCTTGAGGGTAGGCCAGCCCTACTGCACGCGGGCCGGGTCGGAGCACGCTTGTAGACTGCCCCGGTGAGTTCAACAACCGATCGTCTCGTCTGGATCGACTGCGAGATGACCGGACTCGATGTCGAGGTCGACGACCTCATCGAGGTCGCTGTGGTCATCACCGACTATGAACTCGAGCCCGTGCATCCGGGCTTCTCGATCGTCATCGCGCCCACCGAGGCGGGCCTGGCGAACATGGGCGAGTTCGTCACCGACATGCACGAGTCAAGCGGGTTGCTGGTCGAACTCGCCAACGGCGTGCCCCTGGCGGATGCTGAGCAGCAGGTTCTCGCCTACATCACCGAGCACGTGCCGACCGCCGGGCAGTCACCGCTCGCGGGCAACACGATCGGCACCGACCGCGCCTTCATCACGAAGTACATGCCGAGCGTCGACGCACACCTGCACTACCGCTCGGTCGACGTGTCGAGCATCAAAGAGCTGGTGCGCCGGTGGTTTCCGCGCGTCTACTTCAACGCTCCGCCGAAGAACGGCGGACACCGGGCGCTCGCCGACATTCTCGAGTCGATTCGTGAACTCGACTACTACCGTCGCGCAGGCTTCACGGGCGAACCGGGGCCGAGTTCAGATGACGCGCAGCTGATCGCCTCTGAGGTCATTACCAAGTGGGAGCCGCGGCTGTAATACACTGGTGTGTCGGCTCTCGCGAGAGGGCTTGCATGGTGGGTATAGCTCAGCTGGCAGAGCGCCTGGTTGTGGTCCAGGAGGTCGCGGGTTCAAGCCCCGTTACTCACCCCAATTTTTTCGAAGAGGTGGCGCGTTCA
>JBBQKE010000407.1:0-1685 GCA_038326585.1 Actinomycetales bacterium
GTCTTCGCGTGCCCGTCGGTCTACGAGCCGCTCGGGATCGTCAACCTTGAGGCGATGGCGTGCGGCGTAGCGGTTGTCGGCACCAACACCGGAGGGATTCCCGAGGTCGTCGATGACGGGGTCACCGGGCGGCTCGTGCCGATCGATCAAGTGCACGACGGCTCGGGCACGCCGCTTGATCCCGAGCGATTTGTTGCCGATCTCGCCGCCGTGCTCACCGAGGTCGTGGCCGACCCTGACGCCGCGCGGGCGATGGGCGCCGAAGGCCGCAAGCGGGCCGAGCACATGTTCTCGTGGGACACGATCGCGGCTCGCACGAGCGAGCTCTATTCGAGTTTGCTGGTCTGAAAGCCCCCCGGTCGGTGCTCTACGCTGGATCCATCATGGCCAGCGTTCTTGAGTTCGACAGCGTCTCTCTGACCCGCGAAGGCACGGTCATTCTCGACCAGGTGTCGTGGCAGGTGAACTCTGATGAGCGCTGGGTCGTGCTCGGGCCGAACGGTGCCGGTAAGACGACTCTGCTGCAGCTCGCGGCTTCGCTCATGCACCCCACGTCGGGCACCGCCGTCGTGCTCGACGAGAAGCTCGGAGCGACCGACGTCTTCGAACTGCGACCCCGCATCGGGTTCGCATCGACCGCGCTCGCGCGGCGCATCCCGAGCAATGAGCGAGTGCTCGATGTCGTCATGACGGCGTCGTACTCGGTGACCGGCCGCTGGAACGAGCAGTACGACGAGGTGGATGTTCGCCGCGCGCAGCGCGTGCTGCGTGAGTGGCACCTCGACCGCTTCGAAGACCGGCTCTTTGGCACGTTGAGCGACGGAGAGCAGAAGCGCGTGCAGATCGCGCGGGCGATCATGACCGATCCTGAACTGCTGCTGCTCGACGAGCCAGCCGCGAGCCTCGACCTCGGCGCGCGCGAAGAACTGTTGCAGTTGCTCGGCGCCTACGCGAGCGAGCCGAGCTCACCAGCGATGGTCATGGTGACGCACCACGTCGAAGAGATTCCGCCGGGCTTCACCCACGCAATGCTCTTGCGCGAAGGTCGCATCGCGGCATCCGGCACTCTGACCGAGGTCATCACGGCGGCCAACCTGAGCCTGACCTTCGGTCTCTCGCTCTCGGTGTGGCATGACGACGGCCGCTTCTCCGCTCGAGCACACTGATCGCCGTTGTTCGTTCTGCCCTCTGCTATTCTCGGTAGCTGGGCCTGACGAGCCCATCATCGTGCCCGGCACTGTGCGTGCACTCGTGCCGGCGACCAGCGCCACCGACTTTCTCAAGGATTCCGTTCATGAAGACTGACATTCACCCCGAGTACGCGGCGATCGTGTTCCGCGACCTCGCCTCGGGCGAGACGTTCCTCACCCGCTCGACGGTGACGAGCGAGAAGACGATCGACCTCGACGGTGTGACCTACCCGGTCATCGATGTCGAGATCTCGTCGGCCTCGCACCCGTTCTACACGGGCAAGCAGCGCATCATGGACTCGGCCGGTCGCGTCGAGAAGTTCAACCAGCGCTTCAAGAACTTCGGCAGCTAGTCGCGCACGGGCCAACCACGGTCAGCGGTGAAGGCGGAGTCGTTGCGCGTACGCATGTAGCTCTCAAAACCGTCCGCCTGCTGGTCGTGCCAGGCGGCTTGGGCCGCGTGCAGGTCGTCGACTGTGGCGGGCATCGCCGCCG
>JBBQKE010000408.1:0-1678 GCA_038326585.1 Actinomycetales bacterium
ATGTCGGTGCGACAGAGCCTGCTGGCCATCCTCGACCAGGGCCCCTGCTACGGGTACCAGCTGCGCGCCGAGTTCGATCGCCGCACCGGGTCGACCTGGCCGCTCAACGTCGGGCAGATCTACAACACCCTCGACCGTCTCGAACGAGACGGACTCGTCTCGAAAGGGGCGACCGACGAGCAGGGGCACGTCTTCTACACGATCACGGATGCCGGTTCCCTCGAGGTCTCGGACTGGCTCGGCTCTCCGGTCGATCGCGGGCAGACGGCGCGCGACGAGCTCGCGATCAAGCTCTCGGTGGCGGCGACACTGCCGGGCGTGGATGTGGACGCGGTGCTGCGCACTCAGCGGCGCGCATCCGCGTCGCGGCTGGCCGCGCTCACGCGCGCTGCCCACGCAGGGTCCCCGGACGGGCCGGAGGGACTTGCGAGAAAGCTCGTCACGGATGCCCAGCTGTTCCAGGCCGAGGCGGAGCTGAACTGGCTCGACCGTGCGCGGGAGCGCCTCGCCGAACAGCCCGCGCACGCGATGTCACTGGGGCTGGCGTCGGAGCGGCCCAAGCGGGGCCGACCCGCCCGGGATGCCGTCACCGCCGGCTGAGCCGGCTGCGAGCGCGCGGCATCCTGCCTCCTCACAAGCAGGCGCACTACCCTGAAGCGTGACTTCTGCTGATGCTCCCGTCGAGGCCGAGGCTCTTGCAGAGCCCGCCGCGATGACGTTCTCCGACCTCGGATTGGGCGACGCGGTGCTCAAGGCGCTCGACGATGTCGGCTACGAGACGCCCTCGGCGATCCAGGCGGCGACGATTCCCGCGCTGCTCGCGGGGCGCGATGTCGTCGGGCTGGCCCAGACCGGAACGGGCAAGACCGCGGCCTTCGCGCTGCCGATCCTCGACCGCCTCGACGTGTCGCAGAAGACCCCGCAGGCGCTCGTGCTGGCCCCGACGCGCGAGCTCGCGCTGCAGGTCTGCGAGGCGTTCGAGAAGTACGCGGCCCACGTGAGGGGTGTTCACGTGCTGCCCGTCTACGGCGGTCAAGGCTACGGCGTGCAGCTGTCGGCACTGCGGCGAGGCGTGCACATCGTCGTGGGAACCCCCGGCCGCATCATCGACCACCTCGAGAAGGGCACGCTCGACCTGTCGGAGCTGAAGTACCTCGTGCTGGACGAGGCCGATGAGATGCTCAAGATGGGCTTCGCCGAAGACGTCGAGACGATCCTCGCCGACACGCCCGCCACCAAGCAGGTCGCACTCTTCTCGGCGACGATGCCGACGGCGATCCGCCGCATGTCGCAGCAGTACCTGCACGACCCCGAAGAGATCACGGTCAAGACCAAGACCACGACATCCGCCACGACCGCCCAGCGCTACCTGATCGTCTCGCACCAGCAGAAGATCGACGCCCTCACGCGCATCCTGGAGACAGAGAATTTCGAGGGCATGATCGTGTTCGCGCGCACCAAGAGCGCGACCGAGGAGATCGCCGAGAAGCTGCGGGCCCGGGGCTACTCCGCGGCGGCGATCAACGGCGATGTCGCCCAGCCCGTGCGCGAGAAGACCGTCAACCAGCTGAAGACCGGCAAGCTCGACATCCTGGTCGCTACTGATGTCGCGGCGCGCGGACTCGACGTCGACCGCATCAGCCACGTCGTCAACTACGACATCCCGATCGACACCGAG
>JBBQKE010000409.1:0-1673 GCA_038326585.1 Actinomycetales bacterium
TCGACACTTCAGTGCCGATAGGAACAGTGCGAAGTTGGGCGAAAGGGCCAAGGCCCTCTCCCAGTGCGTCGACGTGCGACGCAATGACGGTAGACCCCGAGCCTGACCCGGGGGCCGAAGCGTACTGGTACCACCCCGCCACAGAGGGGCTTTTCGGGAGAGCCATTTGACCCTGAGCGTCTAGACCCTGAGGCTCGACCCTCATGTTCGTGACGATGCCCGCGACCGAAATGCTGAGCGGTTCAGCAACCGGTACGAGGTCGTCGACAGAGACGCTGGCGTTCTCGAACTCTATGGAGTTTTTCTGTGCCAAGACACCGATGCCCGGCTCCCCCGCAACCTTCTCCGCGGGGGTAGCCGAGCAACCGGCGAGGAGCAGGAGGCTAGCGACGAGAGCCGCCAGCCCCCCGCTTCTCTGAGTGTGCATCGTGCGCTTAGCGTCCGGAGACGGTCGACGCGCGACGGGTGATGACAGCCGCGCCAGCGATAAGCGCGAGCAGCAGTGCAGCGAGGCCACCGACGAGAGCGCCGTTCACGGGCGAGCCCTCCGCGGCGAGGCCCGCAGAGCCGGCGGGAACACCATCCGGGCCGACACCCAGACCGGCGATCTCGAACACGACGACGCCGTAGGGCAGGTCGAGGCCAGCGCCGAAGGCGTGGATGAAGTACGCCGTGCCGTGGTCGAACGTCAAGTCGACCGGGCCGATTGCGGTCGAGTCGTCTGCAGCAACCTGAACCTCGATCTCGTAGGTGCCGCCCTGAACGTCGACCGTTCCGCCGTTTCCGTTGGTCACGTCAGAGAAGAGCGCGTCACCTCCGGCGAGCACGTTGACCGCAGGAGCCTCGGCCGTGTGGCGAACCGTGACACGAGTCTCGCCCGCGTCAATCGCCGACACGTCATTGACGAACGGAGTCAGAGTCAACTCGCCGCTTGCGTCCGGGTGAGCCACAGCCGAGTACGAGGTGTTGGCGGCGAGAGTCACATCGATTGGCCCGAGCAGCGAGCTCGAGTCAGACGCGAGCAAGATCTCGACCTGGTAGTCGCCAGCCGGAACATCGACGAGCGGAGCCACGTCTTCGGGCTCGACGTCTTCGAGCGTGACGTCAGCGGCGCCGGTGATCACGATGTCGACTGTGGCGCCGGGGAATGCGTGCACGACCCAGAGGTCGGCGGTGGTGCTGCTGAGGGCGGTCGCCGGAGTGGCGATGCCCACGGTGGCGAGGGCGGCAACGCCCAGCCCCGCGAGAATACGGTTGCGCATGGTTCCTCCTTGGTTGGTCTCCCGAGGGAGCGATCCCCTCTCGGGGCGTCAGGCGGAAGTGCCTTCACTCACTACTTCTGGTTGAGAGACCGATTCGGATGCGCTGCAACCTGGCAGAAGCCTGACAGAGTGCCCGGCGAACGCCGAGACACACGAGGGTGGCGCCGACCGTCGACGACCTCAGACGAGCACGACGTTGACGCCGCTGACAGTCACCACGAGTCCAGCCGCCCACAGCACCAGGTTCACCCCGCCTGCGGCGAGGCCAGCGATCGCGAGCGCGCGACCGCGAGTGATGCCGTTCGCGGTCTCTCGAAGACCCCGCGTTCCCGTAATGCCGCAGACCGTCAAGAGCACCGCGTTGCCCACAAAGACGAGCGCGAGCGCGGTGAGTACCGGCGCCCAGGCGCC
>JBBQKE010000410.1:0-1653 GCA_038326585.1 Actinomycetales bacterium
CATGTGCCGGGTGCTCGAGTGCCAGCCGGGCGACATTCTCGCGTGGGTGCCCGAGGGCGCCGAGGACCAGTCGTGAGCGCGACCGTCGATCGCACTGCGCACTGGAGCGCGACGACCATCGCCCGACTGCAAGACGCCACCACATGCCCTGTCTGCACGAAGCGACTGAGCGCAGGGGTGTGCGCCGACTGCGGCGCCGACCTTCGCGGCGACGCCGGAATCGAGGTCTGGAGGTCGGCCTCAGCCGCCATCGATGCGCTGACCGCCCTGCAGGCGACTATCGCCCGGGTGCCGCTGCAGACGCTCGACCGTGGTGCCGCGCTACCCTCTCTTCCGGCCGTCGACGCTGTGCCCACACCGGGTCTACCGATCACGCCTCCCGCACCCGTTGCGCCCCCGCGCGCGAGCACCACCCTGCAATCGGTGCTGGCCGTCGCGGGTGCCGGGCTCGTCGGCCTCGCCGCGCTCGTCTTCACGCTGCTGAACCCCGACCTCACCGACCCGGTCGCGCGCGGCGTGATCCTCATCATCGCCACGGTGCTGTTCGCCGGCGCAGCACCCGTGCTCATGCGCCGCGGCCTGCGGGTCTCGGCCGAATGCATCGGCGCCCTCGCGCTCGTCTTCGCCGCGCTCGCGAGTTCGGTGCTCGGCCCCGTGCTCGCGAACGGCCTTGATTCATGGGCCGTGATGACTGCCCTGGCAATCGTGGGTGGTGCGACGGCCCTCGGGCTCGGGCTCGCGACGTTGATTCGGGGCTGGATGCTCGCGGGCAGCATCTCCCTCGCCCTCGTCCCCCTGCTCGCGAGCACGTCGCTCGGCGGGCTGATCCCCTCGCTGTGGGGCCCGCTCGGCAGCGCCTTCGTGGCGCTCATCCTGCTTGACGGGGTGACCGCGCTCGAGTCTCGGCGGGCCATCTCGCTGCGGATCGAGCGGCTCGCGCTCGTCGTCGTGCAAGTCGTGGGCTTCATCGCGCTCGTCGCCGCCGCCGTCGCGACCCTGCTCGACGGCGACGGGCAGTGGCTCGCGATCTCTCTCACCGTGCTGGGCGCCGGAGCGATCGCGGCGCGGAGTGCTCGCCACGCGCCTCGCGCGCTCTGGAGCTTCGCCGCGGGTGCGAGTGCTCCTATTGCGTTCGTGATGGCCGGTGCCACGAGCGTCGCAGTGCTGTCGATTTCCCCGCACGCCGCGCTCGCATCACTCGGTGCTCTCGGCGCGCTGCTGAGCGAAGCGTGGATCAGCGAGTCGACGCTCGACGCCGACACGGGCGTCGCCGTGGTGCTCGCGCTCGTCATCGCGAGCGTCGGTGTCGCCGCACAGGCGCGACTGCTTACCGCGCGCGCCGGGCGCGCCCTGCGCAGCACCGGTGTGCGTCGAGCCATGGCCTTCTGGCTGCTCGGCCTCGCGGGCGTCGGCGCGCTCGGCCTGACGGTTGTCGATGCGAGCACGCGATCCGTCAGCGCGATCGTGCTCGTGACGGCCAGCGCGATGGTGCTTACGACCGTCGAGCGCGCTCGACGGTCCGCCCTCGCCGACCGGGTGCCGATCGTGCTCGGCGCGCACATCGCACTGCTGATCGCTGTATCGCTCTCATGGCAGTCGCTGCAGCTCGCCGTCACGCTCGGACCCGCGGCGCTCGTCGCGCTCGCTGCGGTG
>JBBQKE010000411.1:0-1652 GCA_038326585.1 Actinomycetales bacterium
GCTCGTCATCTCGGCTATCGACTCGGTGAGCACCGACGACGATGCGTGCGCCGCAGCGATCACGAGAGGCTCGACGGCGGATGCCCCGCCCAGGCGCACTGCGACGGTAGCCGTGAGGCTCGCGAGAAGCAGATGCCCGAGCTCGATCCCCCGTCCGACCGCCGACACGACACCCTGGATGGCGCGAGCCGGTTCGCCTTCGTGCGACGCGATCCACGCCTCGGCTTCTGCCGCCTGCAACACCACCTTGACGTCGTCACGGTGCGCCTCGACCAGTTGTGCGAGAAAGGCCCGCGCGTCGTCGAGCTCGGCGCGTTGCGCATGCACGGTGGCGGCGAGCGCGATCGCCGGGCCGACGAGACCGGTGAAGTCGCGCCAGCGCAACTGCTGCACCGCGAGCACCGCGAGGGGTTGGGCAAGCGTGAGCCGCCCGGCGTGCAGTTCGATGAGTGCGAGCGCATACGACCACATTCCCGCCGAATCAGCGAAGGGCCTGAGACGACGCTGCTCAGCGAACGCTCGAGCGTCGGCGATGCGGCCGTCAGCGACGTGCACGAGAAAGGTCGACAAGTCGAAGAGGTCGCTCGCATAGGGCTGCACGTCGGCGAAACGGTCGGCCAGAGGCCGACCCGCCTCGAGGGCCGCTCGCGCATCGTCGACCCGGCCCATCATGGTGCCCATCATCGCCTGACTCAGCGCCGCGCCAAGTGCCGCTGCCGAGTCATCCGCGTTTGCTCGGTCGAGGGCTCGATCGACGGCCGACGCGTCGCCGAGCATGAGGCGCCACTTCGCGAGATCGGGGGCGATGAGGGCCGCGGCAGCCGCATCGAGCGTAGGGACAAGGGCACTCGCTCGCACCACCGCTGCAGCCGGATCGTGCGCCCGAAGGGCTGTGTGTTGCCCCCATCGCAACTCGACCCGCGCGCGAGCATCATCATCGGCGGCGAGCCCTGCGGCCAGCTCGAAGGCCCCATCGACCTCGCCCGTGTCGTGATTGAGGGCGCTCATGGCTACCGCCCTCGTCAGTGCAGCGCGCGCGTCGGGCGCATCTGAGAGCGCGCGGTCTGCCAGCTGCAGGGCGCGACGATTATCGCTGACACGGTGCGCCCGTTCGGCGGCCCACACCAGATCGTGCGCCTCGACCGTGCCACCAGCGTCGTGCAGCAGGCACAGCGCGGTGAACCGCACATTCTCGTCGTCGATGCCCAGCAGTCGTTCGGCGGCCTCGCGGCGACGGTCGATTCGAGCAGCAGCGTCCAGTCGATCGAGAATCGCCTCGGCGTAGAGCGGGTGCGCAAGATGCAGGTATCCCGCCTCGACGGGCTCGGCGGGCACGAGCACCCCGGCCTCGAGCAAGTCGGTCACCGTGTTCGATTCGGCGTCGAGCACGGCGGCGCGAGGCCACGGCTGGGCCACAGCGATCAGCTCGACGATCGACCGCTGCTCGGCGGTGAGCTTGCCCAGTCGTCCCGAGACTGAGTCGAAAACATGCGCAGGAACATGGGCGGTCTCGACTGTAGCGCCCTGACTGTCGACATGAACGCGCCCCGCCCGTTCTGCGTCGATCACGAGTTCGCGCAAGAAGAGAGCGTTGCCTCGCGTTCGTTCGTGCAAGTGCTGCAGTGTCTCAGCCTTCGGCTCGACCGCGAAAC
>JBBQKE010000412.1:0-1635 GCA_038326585.1 Actinomycetales bacterium
CGATGTCGAGACGGTCGAAGTCGATCGGGTCGTCGAGGCCCACCCAGCGCGAGGCACGGTGCGAGGCCAACATGATCATGGCGGCATCGCGCACCGGGGCTGGAAGGCCAGACGCGGCGGCTTGAAAATGAAGCACTCGCACCCAGTCGACGACGGGCGACTCGAGCACGACTCCGACGACGTGCTCGGCGAGCGTCGAACGCGTGATGCACTGCAGCACCGTGGCTCCGCCCATCGACCACCCCATCAGCACGATGCGCCTAGCCCCCTCGGCGCGCGCGTAGGCGATCGCGGCCTCCACGTCGCGCCACTCGTCGTCGCCGAGCGCATAGCGCCCGTCGATGCTCGGCGGAGCATCCCCGTCATTGCGATAGCTGATCAGCAGACAGGTGTACCCGGAGTCGGTGAAGACGCGCACGGCGCGCAGACCCTCCGCTCGCGTGACCGCGCGGCCGTGCACCTGAATCACCCAGTCACCGCTAGGGTGTTCGGCGTTGATGCGCCACGCGGGCGCCATGCCGACCGGCGTGCGAATGCTCACCTCGCTGAACGGAACCGCAAGGTCGGCAGGAGTCAGATACCACCACCCCGCCCATCGGGCTCGGGATGCTCGCGCCAGGTCGCCCCGCTGCACCGAGTGCACCTGACGAGTGACCGTCGTTGCGTCGTGCCCCACGATCTCGCCGATGCGCGCGTGACCGCGGTCACCGTCGAACCACATCGAGTAACGGCCAGGCGCAACGGTGTCTGGTGTGCGGCTCAGCACGACAGTGCCCGCCGATTCGTCGAGGGCCAGCACCTCGATGTCGTAGCGTCGCTGCCGCGGTGGCATGACGACATTGCGGGCCACCCGAAGCGCGACAACCGCTGCACCGAGCCCGGTCGCGAGCACCGCCACACCCAGCAGCCCCAGCGCCGTCGAGACCGGTCGCCGCGACATGTTCACACTCGTCTCCAGGCGCAGAGCGATAGTCGAGCGGCGAGTCTCACGAGCCGAATCTAGCAACAGCGCCTAGTCTGCAGACGTGTCCCCCGCCGCAACGACATCCCTGGCGCCTCAGGCCGTCTTCGACGAGCTGGTCGCCTCGATCGAGCGCGCTGTGCTGCGCGATGAGCTGCAGGTGAGCGCCATCCCGGCACCGACCGGCCTGGCACCCTTTGCCCACGCACTCGCTGCCGACGTGAATCCGGCGCGGCACGTCGACGATTCCGACCTCGGTACGGGCCGGGTCGTCGTGCTCTACGACCCCGACTCGCCCGAGGGATGGGGTGGGGTGGTGAGAGTCGTGTGCTTCGCCCAGGCACCCCTCGAGACAGAGATCGGCCTCGACCCCTTCGTCTCTGACGTCGCGTGGTCGTGGCTCGTCGACGCTCTCGCCACTCGCGGAGCGACCTACACGGCGGCGAGCGGCACCGCCACCAAGGTGCTATCGACCGGCTACGGCGAATTAGCCGCGCAGGGCAGTGGCGCGCAGATTGAGCTTCGCGCGTCGTGGACGCCCCTCGACCTCAACCTTGCCCCGCACATCGAGGGGTGGGCCGAATTGCTCTGCATGGTCGCGGGTTATCCCCCCGCTACCGACGGAGTGGCGGTGCTGCCGACACGACGGAGCCCGCGTGACTGATTCGGTCACC
>JBBQKE010000413.1:0-1633 GCA_038326585.1 Actinomycetales bacterium
AGGGGCGCGAGCACGGTGGTGGCGTGCGGCAGGTCGTCGGGGGACAGCGTGATCTCGACGACCGTGGCTCCGAAGTGGTTCTTCAACTCGATGGGCGTGCCCTCGGCGATCGTCTTCCCGCCGTCGATCACCATGATCCGATCCGCGAGGCGGTCGGCCTCTTCGAGGTACTGGGTCGTGAGCAGCACCGTGGTGCCGTCGGAGACGAGCGTCGAGATGACATCCCATAGCCCAAGCCGGCTGCGCGGGTCGAGGCCCGTTGTGGGTTCGTCGAGAAAGAGCACGGGCGGCTTGATGACGAGCGCCCCCGCGAGGTCGATGCGGCGGCGCATGCCGCCCGAGTAGCCCTTGACCGGTCGGTTCTGCGCCTCGGTGAGCTCGAAGAGCTCGATGAGTTCGCTCGCACGTTGCCGTGCGACCTTTTGACCCAGGTGGTAGAGACGGCCGACCATGACAAGGTTCTCGAAGCCCGTGAGGTTCTCATCGACCGCGGCGTACTGCCCGCTCGCGCCGATCATGCGGCGGATCGACTGCGGGTCATCGAGCACGTCGACCCCGTCGATGACGGCGCACCCCGAGTCGGGCTTGATGAGCGTGGTGAGCACCTTGACCGTGGTGGTCTTGCCGGCGCCGTTGGGCCCGAGCAGCGCGGTGACGGTACCCTGCGGCACCTCGAGGTCGAGGCCGTCGAGCGCGCGCACGACAGGCGCGCCCTTCGGCGTGTAGGTCTTGACGAGCCCTTCGGCTTCGATGAATGCCATGCGCGGGATGCTACTCGCCCAGGATGACGATGCGGCCCGTGTCGACGCGCTCGGCGAGCGCTTCGTCGAGGCTCGCCATCGCGACAGCGATGCGGCGGCCGTCGGGGTGCACGGCGCAGTCGTAGACGCCAAGGGGCCCGGCGCCCGGCTCGGCGGCGAGGGGCTCGGCCTGGTAGACGATCTCGGCGCGAGCATGCGGCACCGGCGCGAGGCGCGCGAGGGCACCCGCGAAGGCGAGCGCGACGTAGAGCGTGCCATCGGGAGCGATCGAGAGGCCGTCGGGTCCGCTGCCGGGATTGAACAGCGCACGATGTGTGACGGAGTCGTCAGGTGACATCAGCGACACCCGGTCGGCGAAGGTCTCGGCGACGAGCAGCGCGCCCGTCGAGTCGCGCTCGCATCCGTTCGGGAAGACGAAGACGGATGCTGTGGTCGACAGAGTGCCGTCGGGTGCGACGCGCACGAGCGGCGAGGGCACGGGCTCGTCATTCTCGGGGTCGAAGCCGTAGCCACCCACCCACGCCGTGCCGTCGGGATCGACGTGCATGTCGTTCGCGGAATGCGTCATCACCGCCGACAGCTCGGCGTGTACGGAGACGACGCCGTCGTGCAGGCGCAGTACTCGCCGCTCGGTGCAGTCGACGACAAGGAGCGAGCCGTCGGGCAACCAACCGAGCCCGCCCGGCACTGTTGGCCCGCCACCCGCAGCGTCGAGCACGACCGACGGCTCCGACCCCGGCACCCACCGCACCACGCGAGACCGGAACATGTCGCTGAACCACAGCGCACCCTCGCGCCAGCGCAGCGCCTCGGGAAAGCCCAGGCCGTCGAGCATCGTCATCGCACGCTCCTAGAACGTCATGGTGAGACCG
>JBBQKE010000414.1:0-1628 GCA_038326585.1 Actinomycetales bacterium
CGGCGGACTGCCTGGGCGAAACCATGATCGTCTTGTGGCGCCGCCGTGAGGCAGTACCTCTCGACCGCGAGTCTGCCCGGCGATACGCGTACGGCGTGGCCGCGAACGTACTTCGTGAGTCACAGCGAGGCCGGGGCCGGCAGTTCGCTCTCGCCGAGCGCCTGGTCGCCGAGTACTACATGGCGCGGGAAATTCAGCCCGCGCGAGAAACGGATAGCGACCTGTCGCGCGCGCTCAACAACTTGCGGCCTGTTGATCGTGAACTGGTGCTGCTTGTCGCCTGGGAAGGGTTCGGCGTGGGCGAGGCGGGTGCGATCTTGGGCCTCAGCGAACAGGCGGCTCGTGCTCGGTACTCGCGCGCACGCACTCGCCTTCGGCGCACGCTCACCGGTTCAAGCGACGACTGACGACCGGCTCAGCCGGCCTGGCCGCTCCACTCTGCGAACGGGTCCCACCCGCCGCGCTCGTCGAGCACTCGCCCGTCGACGAGCAGCGCCGGACCCTCGCGGCGATCGGCCGCGACGACGCGGCCGATGACGCGAAAGCCGCCGGGAAGAGCATCCAATGGAGGCGCAACGTCGGGCGGAAAGGTCGCCAGCAACGAGTGGTCTTCTCCCCCGGTGAGGGCGAGCGAGGCGGGCGCGGCCGGGTCGAGTCCGTGGGCGAGCGCCACCTCGCGCACCTGCGCGCTCGAGAGGTCGAGGCTGACGCCGCTCGCGCGGGCGATGCGGCGCGCGTCGAGGGCGAGGCCGTCGCTGAGGTCGAGCATGGCCGAGGCTCCGCCGAGGGCTGCGGCGACTCCGTCGGCGATCGGGGGGTGCGGCGTGAGCTGGGCGGCCATGGGCACGGGATGCTCGGTGCGCAGCCGAGCCGCGGCATCAGCATCCGGAGCCCCCGTCGCATCGACCCCGCACTCGAAGAGAATCCGCAGCCCCTCGGCCGCGAGCCCCAGCGAGCCGGAGACCGCGACCCAGTCGCCCGGTCGCGCGCCCGAGCGCGTCACCGGCTCGCGATCGTCGAGGTCGCCGAACGCTGTGACGGCCACGGTCAGCACGCTCGACACGCTCAAGTCGCCGCCGATGACGCCGCAGCCCGGCGCGAGCGCTTCGCACGCGTCGCGCATGCCGTCAGCGAACCATTCGAGGTCGGCGACAGGCGTGTCGGCCGGTGCCGCGAGCGCAACGACCAACGCCGTGGGCCGCGCGCCCATCGCCGCGACGTCGCTAAGGTTCGTCGCTGCGGCCTTGAAGCCGAGGTCGTGCATGGTTGACCACGCGGTGCGAAAGTCTGGGCCGTGAATCATCATGTCGGTCGTAATGACCACGCGGCGGTCGGGCGCCGCGAGCACGGCAGCGTCGTCGCCGGGGCCGAGCAGAGTCGACTCGCTCTCGGGCAGCAGCGGGATGATGCGCGCGAGAGCCGCGAGCTCGCCGACGGCGCCGATCGTGTCGGCTGCGGCGGGATGCTCGGCGCTGGTCACCCGTCAACGCTAGTCGGCACCCGGGTCGGCCAGTACTGTCAGCACATGACCGATACTCCCGAACCCCACGCCCCCGCACCGTCTGCCGCCTCGCCTTACGGACCGGCCGACGGGTCAGCAGACGGCGCGGTCGATGGCGTTCAGCAAC
>JBBQKE010000415.1:0-1612 GCA_038326585.1 Actinomycetales bacterium
CTCGTGGAGTACGGCAAGACCCGCGTGCTGGTCGCCGCGAGCGTGTCCGAGGGCGTGCCGCGCTGGCGCAAGGGCAGCGGGCTGGGCTGGGTGACGGCCGAGTACTCGATGCTGCCGCGCGCCACGCACACCCGCTCCGACCGCGAGTCGGTGAAGGGCCGCATCGGTGGCCGTACGCACGAGATCTCCCGCCTCGTCGGGCGGTCGCTGCGCGGCATCATCGACTACACCGCGCTGGGCGAGAACACGATCCAGCTGGACTGCGACGTGCTGCAGGCCGACGGCGGAACGCGTACGGCCTCGATCACGGGCGCCTACGTTGCGCTCGCCGACGCGGTCGAGTGGGGTCGCGCGCACAACTTCATCGCCAAGAAGGCCACGGCGTTGACCGACTCGATCGCCGCGGTCAGCGTCGGCATCATCGACGGCGTGCCGATGCTCGACCTGCCCTATGAGGAGGACAGCCGGGCCGAGACCGATATGAACGTCGTCGTCACCGGCAGCGGAAAGTTCGTCGAGGTGCAGGGCACTGCCGAGGCCGCGCCGTTCGACCGCGCTGAACTCGACGCGCTTCTCGACCTCGCGCTCGGCGGTTGCGTCGAACTCACCGAGTTGCAGCGCGCGACGCTGGCGGGCTAGAGCCATGCAGATCGTCGTCGCGACGCACAACACCCACAAGGTGGCCGAGTTGCAGAGCATTCTCGAGCAACACCTGCCGGGCATCCACCTGCTGACCTACGGCGGCCCCGCGCCCGTCGAAGACGGCGAGACTTTCGAGGCCAACGCCCTCATCAAGGCGCGCGCGGCGGCGGCGCATACCGGCATGCCGGCGATCGCCGACGATTCGGGCGTGAGCGTGGATGCTCTCGGCGGTGCCCCCGGCATCGACAGTGCCCACTACTCCGGTCAGCGGGATGACACGGCCAACCTGCAGCTCGTGCTCGCCACGCTCGGGGACGAGTCGAACCGTGCGGCGCATTTCACGTGCGCGGCGGCCCTGGTCGACCCGCTCGACGGTGCGGGCACCCCGTTCGAGCATGTTGCCCTGGGGGTGTGGCCCGGCACGATCGCTCTTGAGGCTTCAGGAATCGGCGGCTTCGGCTATGACCCGATCTTCGTGCCCGAGGGCCTCGAGGTGACGAGCGCCGAGATCACCGCCGACGAGAAGAACGCGATCAGCCACCGCGGCCGGGCATTCACCGCGCTGGCCGAGGTACTGCGCGAGCGCTACGGTCAGCCCGACTCGTAGGCTGGCGAGCATGACCACGTCGCCGAGCCCGGCAGAGCGCACGGCACAGCGCCCGGCCCCGCGCACGACCGCCGACGCGATCGACGACTACCTCAAGACGATTTACCAGTTCACCGAATGGCAGCCCGAGCCGATCACGCCGAGCCAGCTCGCCGAGCGGCTTGCGCTCGCGCCGTCAACCGTCACCGAGATGGTCAAGAAGCTCGCGGCTGCCGGGCTCGTCGACCACCGCCCGTACAGCGCCATCCGCCTCACGGCCGAAGGCGAGCAGCGCGCGCTCGCGATGCTGCGGCGCCACCGTCTCATCGAGACCTGGCTCGTGAACGAGCACGGCTACGGCTGGGACGAAGTGCACGACGAAGC
>JBBQKE010000416.1:0-1611 GCA_038326585.1 Actinomycetales bacterium
CACGTCGCAGTCGATGACGATGGTGTTCTCGCCGAGGGCCTTGGTGTCGATGATGGCGCGCAGGCAGCGGCCGAAGAGCCGCGAGATCTCGTGCGTGCGACCACCGACCTTGCCCTTGACGCTCTCGCGATCCATACGGTCGTTCGTCGAGCGCGGCAGCAAGCCGTACTCGGCCGTGACCCAGCCGCGGCCCTTGCCGACGAGCCAGCGCGGCACGCCGTTCGTGAAGCTCGCCGTGCACAACACCTTGGTGTTGCCGACCGTGATGAGGGCGCTGCCCTCGGCCTGGGCGCTCCAGCCACGCTCGACCGTGACGGGGCGCAGTTGCGCGGCAGTGCGGCCATCGGCGCGCAGGCCGGCGGATTCGGCGATCGTGGTCATGAGGAGCCCTTCGGGTTCGAGATTGCGGAAATGGTGCCGGTCGGAAATGCCTCAATGTGCCCAATCTCGGGGCCGAGGAAGCGTGCTGCGAGCGACCGGAAGTGCTCGGTGTCGGGGCCGGTGGCTTCGAAGAGGTGCTGCGGGGCATCCGTTGCCGTGGTCTCGAGGCCGTGCGCCACGAGCTGGCGGTAGACGTCGTAGGCGGTCTCTTCGGCGCTCGAGACGAGCGAGACGTCGGCGCCGACGATGTACTGAATGGCTCCGGCAAGCAGCGGATAGTGCGTGCAGCCGAGCACGATCGTGTCGACCTGCGCGGCCGTGAGCGGCGCGAGGTACTGCTCAGCGATGGCGAACAGCTCAGGGCCGCTCGTGATGCCTGCCTCGACAAACTCGACGAAGCGCGGCGCCGCGGCCTGGGTCACGACGATCTCGGGGTCGGCGATGAACGCGTCGACATAGGCACCGGAGCGCACGGTGCCCTCGGTGCCGATGACGCCGATGCGCTTGCTGCGCGTGCGGCGCACGGCGGTGCGCACGGCAGGCTGGATCACTTCGACCACGGGGATGCCGTGGCCCTGCTCGAACCGCTCGCGAGCATCCCGAAACATCGCGGCGCTGGCGGTGTTGCAGGCGATGACGAGCAGCTTGACGCCCTGGTCGACGAGTTCATCCATGATGCGCAAGGCGTGCTCGCGCACGTCGGCGATCGGCAGCGGGCCGTAGGGGCCGTTCGCGGTGTCGCCGACATAGAGCACTTGCTCGCGCGGCAGCTGATCGATGATCGCGCGCGCGACCGTGAGGCCGCCGACCCCTGAGTCGAAGACTCCGATCGGCGCAGTGCTCACGGGGGCCAGTCTAGAGCGGGCCGCGCACCCTCTCTTGCTCGACGACCTGCTCGCGGTCGGCGAGGCGGCGGAGGCCCGCGAGCGGTTGCGCCATGCGGTGATTGCCGCGGATGCTCGGCTCGACCCGGTCGAGAAACGCCCAGTAACCCGCGGTGAACGGGCAGGCGTCCGGCCCCAACCGCTTCTTGGGGTTGAAGCGGCACGAGCCGCAGAAGTCGGACATGCGATCGATGTACGCGCCACCCGACGCATAGGGCTTCGTCGCCACGACTCCCCCGTCGGCCCACTGGCTCATGCCGACGACGTTGGTCGGCATCACCCACGGCGTGCCGTCGACGAACGCGCCCTGAAACCAGGCCGTGAGCTCGGCCGGGTCGTACCCGCG
>JBBQKE010000417.1:0-1608 GCA_038326585.1 Actinomycetales bacterium
AGACCAGCGCCGCCGACCGGTTCTCGATGACCTCGTCGGTGAGCTGCAGGAAACGCATGAGCTTGCCGCTGCGCTTGGGGGCGACCACCTGATCCTTCAGGAAGTGCGCTGGATGATTGCAGATTTGCTTTATCTGCGTGAGCATCGACAGCACCTTGCCGCGCCGCTCGATGCCGTGGTCCATGACCGCGATCTCGTCGAGCGCCTTGTCGACCGTCGTCTGATAGAGCGCCGCCTGCTCGCGTGTGAGCGGGCAATAACGCGTCGTCTCGATCTTGTCGGGCAGCTCGGGCGCGATGGTCGGGTCGGTCTTCATGCGCCGCAGCACGAATGGCGCTGTGACCTTCTTCAGGAGGTCGGCCGCCGCCTGGTCGCCGTAGCGCTCGATGGGCACCGCGAACTGGCGCTTGAACGCACCCTGGCTACCGAGCAGCCCCGGGTTCAGGAAGTCGATGATGCTCCACAGCTCGGTCAGCCGGTTCTCGACCGGCGTCCCCGTCAGCGCCACGCGCCGCCGCGCGTTCAGCGTGCGCACCGCCTGTGACTGCGCGGCCTCCGGGTTCTTGATGTTCTGAGCCTCGTCCAAGACTAGGCAATCAAACGTAATCTGCTGCAGCAACTCGCGGTCGCGCCGCCCCAGCGCGTAGGACGTCAGGACCGTCGCCGGCCCCGGTGCGCGCATCCGCTCGCTCAGGCTCTCGAGCGTCTGCGAGCGCCCCGGCCCGTGGTGCATGACCACGTGAAGCGCCGGGAAGAAGCGCCGGATCTCGCGCCGCCAGTTGCCGAGCACGCTCGTCGGGCACACCACGAGGAGGCGAGTCCGCTCGTGCTTCGCCTTGGACTCGGCCGCGAGCTCCGCGAACAACGCGAGCAGCTGCACGGTCTTGCCAAGCCCCATGTCGTCGGCCAGGCAGGCGCCAAACCCCAGGTCCGTGATGTTCTTCAGCCACGAGAAGCCGCGCAGCTGATAGGGCCTCAGCTCGGCGTTGAGCGACGCGGGCGGCGCGAGCTCGCGCGGGCCCTGTTCGAGCCCGTTCTTCAGCAGCATCAGCGCGCTTTGGACCTGGCCCTCGCACACGACCTCGGCCCGGATGTCGGGCCTGTCCGGCACCGCGACGTCGCCCGTCAGCGCGAGCCGCAGGGCCTCCGACGGGTCGAGCATGCCCTTGCCCTTGCCGATGAGGGTCTGCAACCGCACCACATCGGCCGGGTCCACCGCCACCCACTGCCCGCGGTGATGGACGAGCGGCGCCTTGCTCTTCACGAGCTCGAGGAACTCGGCCTCGGTCAGCGTGTCTTCGCCAAGGCACGCCTCCCACCGGTAGTTCACGACCCCGGCCAACAGCCCCACGCGACCGGGCGAGCCGGCGTCCTCGACGCCGATGCGCATACGTCCACGCACACGCCGATGGCCGACGCGCGACAGCGCCGCCGGCACCTCGACCACGTAGCCCGCGCGCTCGAGCAGGAGCCCCTTCTTCGTGATGAAGTCCCACGCCTCCGCCGCCGACACCGTCACGCCCGCCGGCAGCCTCTGGTTCAGCGACCGCGCGATGGGCGCGAACACCTTCGCACAGCGCCCGAGCGCATCGAGCAGCGTCTCTTCGG
>JBBQKE010000418.1:0-1602 GCA_038326585.1 Actinomycetales bacterium
ATCACTCAACAGACCGGTCGCGGGCTCCAGGTCGAGTCACTGATCGCGACGCCGTGGCTCTGGGTAGCCGCGGGCGGCGAACCCGGCAGCCGGGTCTACTACGACCAGGGCATTCTCACCTGGCAGATTCTCGGCGAGGGCACGGCGCTCGCCGCCGACCTGTTGACACCGCTCTTGGCTCTCGCGGTGCTCATCGTCGCGGTTCTCGGCCTCGTGGCGATGCGTCGGGGTGTCGACGAGCTCGAACTCTTTCCGGTGCTCTCGCTCGCCCTCGTCATGGTGCTCATCATCGTGAACAAGGTCGGCTCGCCCCAGTTCGCCACCTGGATCGCGGTGCCGATCGTGCTCGGGCTCGCCTGGCAGCGCTGGGGCGGCCCGTCGTTCACGACGCCCGCCGTGCTCGGGCTCATGATCGCGGGGCTCACGCAAGTGATCTACCCCGTGCTCTACATCAATCTGCTGTCGCTCGACACGGGCATGCTCGTGGTGCTCACGGTGCGCAACGTCCTGTACCTCGTGCTGTTGGGCTGGGCCGTCCAGCGGATCGCGGTACTGTGCTGGCGGCCGCGCGTCGCGGTCGCGCAGGTCGCGCCGACCGCATTCGACAAGGGAGCATCCGCATGATCGTCGCCTTTTCTGTGGCTCCGTCGGGTGGTTCGTCGTCGGATTCGGTGCACGATGCCGTCGCCGCCGCGGTGCGCGTCGTGCGTGAGTCGGGCCTGCCGAATCGCACCTCGTCGATGTTCACCGAGATCGAGGGGGAGTGGGACGAGGTCATGGATGTCGTCAAGCGCGCCACCCTCGCCGTGGCCGAGCACGGCACGCGCGTGTCGCTCGTGCTCAAGGCCGACTACCGCCCTGGCCATACGGACGAACTCGACGGCAAGGTGCTGCGGCTCGAGGCCGCGCTCGAGGAGCACGCGTGACCGTTTCGACCGCCAGTGTTCCCGTCATCGACGAGGCCACGGCCGCTGCCTATGCGCGTCAGCAGCGCGAGCACGATGAGGCGCACCGCCGCGCTCACGGGGGTGCCGAGCGACGCCCGCTGACGACGCGCCGCATCTATGCGGCCCTTCTCGCCCTGGCGCTCGGCGGCTTCGGCATCGGCGCGACCGAGTTCGTCGCTATGGGCCTGCTGCCCGAGATCGCGCGCGACCTGCTGCCGGGGCTCTACTCCGCCGACCAGGAGGCGGCGATCGGGCAGTCGGGCTGGGTCATCACGGCCTACGCCCTCGGCGTCGTCGTCGGCGCCCCCACGATCGCGGCGCTTGCGGGCCGCGTGCCGCGCCGCCACCTTCTGCTGTGGCTCGCCGCTGCCTTCACGCTGGGCACGATCGCCTCGGCCATTTTGCCGACGTTCGAGCTGGTGATCGCAGCGCGTTTCGTCGCCGGGCTTCCGCACGGCGCCTACTTCGGCGTCGCCGCCCTCGTCGCGGCGAGCCTCATGGGGCCGGGCAAGCGCGGGCAGGGCGTCGCGCTCGAGCTCAGCGGGCTCACGATCGCGACCGACAACGGCGTGACGATCATCACCGCGGTCGGCCAAGCCGCTCGCTGGCGCACGGCCTACCTGGTCGGCGCGGCCCTGATTGCAGCCACCTTCGT
>JBBQKE010000419.1:0-1590 GCA_038326585.1 Actinomycetales bacterium
GGCCGTCAGGCGGTCCGTCTCATCGTGCCAGGCGAGTGCCGAGCCAGAGATGTTCTCTCTGAACCGAGCAGCGTGGTGAGCGCAGAAGAGCAGCTCGCCGGTCGCGAGGGTGGCGCGCACGTAGGCCTGAGCGCCGCAGCTGTCGCAGCGGTCGAGCGCCGTCAGGGGCGCAGTCGTGAGGCTCGGGTTCTCGGTCGTGATCTGCGTCATGGTGTGCCCCTCACTCGTCGGTCGTCATCGCGTGGTGATCGATAGGACTCATTGCACCACACGCCTGCGACGGTCCCATGTCAATACGCCCCAATTTCGCTGAACGCGTAGGCGAGCCCCAACGCGTAGGCGAGCCCCAACGCGTAGGCGAGCCTCACCGGGCAGACGCGAGCCCTCACCGCGTGGGCGCGAGTCGCACGGCGTGAGCGTGCGCCAGAAGGCCGGAGTGGCAGCCCGCCCGCGTCAGGCGACCCGCCTACGATGAACGTCGTGCCCAGCTCCGACTACTCCGCCCGTCACCTGTCTGTTCTTGAAGGCCTCGAAGCGGTGCGCAAACGACCCGGCATGTACATCGGCTCGACCGACTCGCGCGGGCTCATGCACTGCCTGTGGGAGATCATCGACAACTCCGTCGACGAGGCCCTGGGCGGCCACGGCACGCAGATCGACCTGCGGCTGCACCCCGACGGCAGCGTCGAGGTGCGCGACCGCGCGCGCGGAATCCCCGTCGACATCGAGCCGAAGACCGGTCTCAGCGGTGTCGAGGTGGTCTTCACCAAGCTGCACGCCGGCGGCAAGTTCGGCGGCGGGTCGTATGCCGCATCCGGCGGTCTGCACGGTGTCGGCGCCTCTGTCGTCAACGCTCTGAGCGCGCGCCTCGACGTCGAAGTCGATCGCGACGGAAAGACCTGGGCCATGTCGTTCCACCGCGGCGAGCCGGGCGTGTTCGCTGACGGTTCCGAGGGGCTGAGCCCCGACGCGCCGTTCTCACCGTTTGTCTCGGGCAGCGAACTGCGCGTGATCGGCAAGGTTGCCAAGGGGGTGACGGGCACGCGGATTCGGTACTGGGCAGACCCGCAGATCTTCACCCAGGGCGCGAGTTTCTTGACCGAAGAACTGCTCGGCCGTCTGCGGCAGACAGCGTTCCTCGTTCCCGGCATCACGCTCGAGCTCACCGATGACCGTGGCGAAACGCCGCTCACCGAGTCGTTCCGCTTCGACGGGGGCATCAGCGAGTACGCCGACTATCTGGCGCCGGATGCTCCGCTCACCGACACCTGGCGCATCACCGGTAGCGGCACCTTCACCGAGACGGTGCCCGTGCTCGACTCGCTCGGACACATGACGCCGACCGAGCTCGAGCGCGAGTGCGTCGTCGATATCGCCTTGCGATGGGGCACCGGCTACGACACGACCTTCCGCTCGTACGTCAACATCATCGCGACGCCCAAGGGCGGCAGCCACCAGCTCGGCTTCGAGCAGGGGATGCTGAAGTTCTTGCGGGCTGAGGTCGAGAAGAATGCGCGGCGCCTCAAGGTCGGCACCGACAAGCTCGAGAAAGACGACGTGCTGGCCGGGTTGACCGCGGTGCTGACGGTG
>JBBQKE010000420.1:0-1583 GCA_038326585.1 Actinomycetales bacterium
GTGGGGAGCGGCGAACTGGTCGATTCCGATGAACGGCGGGATGTCCTGCCGCCAGTAACCCGCCCAGCCGAAGCCCTCGAGCGTGCGCGCCGACGACACATCGAGGATGTCGCGCCACAGCGAATAGCGGAACTCGAACTCGCTGCCGGCGTTGAGCAGCTCGATCACCCGTCCGCGGGCGGCGAACAGAATCAGCAGGGTCATCGCCGAGGTGCCGAGCAGCACGAACTGCCAGGCCCTTCGGGCGGCGGGGTCGAGGCGTCGCAGCCCGATGAGCGCGAGTGCGGCGAGCGCGACGATCACGACGGTGCCGAGGATCACCGGCGAGCGGGAGAACACGATCATGGCCGCGGCGAGGGTGATCGACGCGAGCCCCATCGACCGGCTGATCGAGCGGGTCTGGGTCTCGATGAAGAAGGTCACGATGGCGATCAGCGCCACCAGCCCCAGCTGGTTGCGGGTGCCGAGCAGCCCCTGGATCGGGCCGCCGCCTGCGAGGGTCCCGGTGATTCCGAGGAAGCCGAACGGCGTGTCGAGGATGATGCCCGACAGGATCTCGAGCAGCAGCGACGCAGCGAGGATGACCCGCAGCACGTCGCCGAAGGCACGCACGATCTGGATCAGGTCGCGGGTCAGCGCGATGTAGACGCCGAGGAACGCGAAGGCGACCTGGTAGGCGACGGCGCCGAGGGTCACCCACTGGTAGTCGCTCCAGAGCACGGACAGCGCGCTCCAGCCGACGAAGACGAGGAGCGAGATCGGCAACAGCCCGTGCCATTCGAGCTCGTGGCGCTTGACGGTGATCGAGGCGGCGGCGAGAAGCACGAGTGTGCCGAGGATGCCGAGCAGGCCGGGCCACCCCATCGTGCTGCGGAGGGCGAACGCGAGGAACGCCATCCCCACCGCGCACAGCGTCACCGCGCGGGCGAAGCGGGCAGACCCCAGAGCCGCGAGTGCGGCGTCGGCGATGCGTCGTGAGGGCGAGTTCATTTCTCCCCAAAGTTACGGCATCCGGGCCACCGCATCGTGCGGTCAGGCGGCGCGCGCCGCACCCGTCCGGCCGTTCGCTGACGTCCGGCGGAGGCGGCCGAGCACGCCGAGTTTCGTCGTGACCGCGAGGATCACGAGCAGCACCCACCCGCCCTCGACGAGGATCCGGCTCTCGGCGAGGCTCTGCACCAGCAGGGCGGCAAGCAGCAGGGGAGGCAGCAGCGACAGCGACGAGAACGTGCCGCGGTCGCCCTGCCCGGTCACCACCCGGTCGGTGGCGAGGAGCCAGGACCGGATCGCGGTCGTGACCACGAGCGCGCCGAACACGAGCAGCCCGACCACGCCGAGCTGCAGCCAGACATCGAGCCAGGCGTTGTGGGCGTGCAGCTGGATGACGCCGTTGCGGGTCACGAGGTCGTCGAAGGGCGGAACCCAGGGTGCCCAGAAGCTGACCCAGCCCCAGCCGACGACGGGCCGCTGGGTGGCGAGACCGATGACCGCGTCCCAGATGTCGAGCCGGCCGGTGAGGTCGTCGCTCTTGCCGAGCACGCCGAGCAGCACGGGCCGGAACGCCAGCGCCGAGCCCGCGACGC
>JBBQKE010000421.1:0-1574 GCA_038326585.1 Actinomycetales bacterium
AGCCTTCGAGCGTAATCAGTCGTGAGGTGGCGTACCGATCGACGCCGCCGACGCGCTTGATCTCGGGCGCCAAGCGGCTGAGAGCGGTGTACACAGATGCTGATACCGAAGCCGCGCCGCCGACCACGATGATCTCGTCGGGATTGAGACGGTTGATCTCAGCCCTGACCTCGCTCGGCAGGCTCGTCGGGTTCGTGAGCAGCAGCGGACCGCCCAGGGCTGCGGCGACGGGCCCCGCGCTCAGCGCGTCGGGGAAGTTCGTGCCTGACGCGACGAGCACCACGGGCGTCGACACGGTTGGATCGGGGAAGCCCGCCTTGGAGATTTCGATCGCAGTGCTGTAGCGGCTCGCCCCGGCTATGCGGGCGACTTGTGGCGACCCCGACATCTGGGCGCTGATCCACGGTGCGAACATCGACACCTCGGTGTACACGCCCGCATAGGGGTACAGCGCGCAGCCATACCCCCAACTCGTGATGCCGGCGAGGTGCCAGACCCCTTCTGACTGCACCGCGAGGGGCCCGCCGCTGTCGCCGAGGCAGGTGTCGGTGGTGAAGCCTGGGCCGACGGCGCACAGCATCACATCGCCCCTATAAACCTCGGGCGTATACGAGTACGCGCATCCCTCGTCTGAGTAGATGGTGACGGTGGCCTGCCGAAGCCGCGTCGGGAAGCTGAGCCCGGTGGTCGAGGTGTTGCCCCAGCCACTGATGCGAGCCGTGACAAGGTCGGCGACGACAGACTCTCGCAGGGGGATCGCCTCTTGTAGGCCTGGAGTCAGAGCGATCGGCTCGGCCAGCCGCAGTACGGCGATGTCTGACTCGGACGTCGATTCGACGTAGTCGGGGTGCACGGTGATCGAGGCGACCCTTACTCCGGTGCGTGCCGTGGTGCTGAGGGTCGCACTCCCGGTCATGACCCGGACCTCGGAAGGCGAGTACACGAGGCCGTCATCCACGACGCAGTGTGCTGCCGTCACGATCTCCCACGACGAGATGATCGAGCCGCCGCAGAACTGACCGAGGTAGTCACTCGGCGCACTGGAGAAGACGAGGCCGACCTGCCAGGGCGCCTGATCGATCGAGATGGCCGTGCCGCCGATGATCGACGGCTCGAAGACATCGTCGGTGCTAGCAGCGGTCGCGGCGGGGGCGATAGCGAGCGAGGCTGCGACGCCCACGGCGGTCACGAGCGTCACCGCCGGCCGGGACCAGCCACGCGGGCGAGAAGGTGAAACCGGCACGGCGCAACAGCTTTCTCTCGAGAGGAAGGTGACGGGGTGTAAGACGATCGGACCCGCGTGCTCACCGTAACCCCTGAGCGCCACTCACCGATAGGCTCGCGCGCGGCCCGTTCGGGGGTGCCGCGAAGACCGCGAACGACCCCTCCGATACCCTGGTCTGGACCCTCCGTAGCTCAGTGGATAGAGCAAGAGCCTTCTAATCTCTTGGTCGCAGGTTCGATTCCTGCCGGGGGGACAGAGCGGAGACTCGCAGTGCTTCTCATCTCTTGGTCGCAGGTTCGATTCCTGCCGGGGGGGCGGAGACCTCTGTTACGTTTCGCGCATGAATCGT
>JBBQKE010000422.1:0-1570 GCA_038326585.1 Actinomycetales bacterium
CGTCGGAAGCTTCTCAATGGTGATCTTCTGCTTGGTGACGCGCTCGATCGCCTTGAGCTGCCGGTGCTCCCGCGGCTCGGCCAACGTGATCGCCACACCCTCGCGACCGCCACGACCGACGCGGCCGATGCGGTGCACGTACGGCTCGACCGCCGCAGGAACGTCGTAGTTCACGACGTGGGTGAGCGAGTCGATGTCGAGACCACGGGCTGCCACATCAGTGGCGACGAGCAGCTCCGAGGCACCCGAGCGCACCCGACCCATGACGCGATCTCGCTGGTTCTGGTCCATGCCGCCGTGGAGCGCCTCGGCGCGATATCCACGGCCGTTCAACGTCTCGGTGAGATTGTCGACGTCGGCGCGCGTGCGACAGAACACGATCGCTGCCGTCGGCGCCTCGATGTCGAGGATGCGACCCAACGCTGCTGGCTTATGTGCGCGCGTGACCATGTACGCGGTCTGGCGCACGCGAGGTGCGGCACCTGCGGCCGCGACCTCGCGCTCGATCTCGATGCGCTGGGGACTGTTCAGGTACTTGCGTGTGATAGCGCCTAGCCGTGCCGGCATGGTCGCCGAGAAGAGCACTGTCTGCGGAGTACTGGTGAGGGCCGAGAGAATGCCTTCGATCTCCTCGGCGAAACCCATGTCGAGCATCTCGTCGGCTTCATCTAGTACGACGGTTTGGATGCGCTCGAGATTGAGCGATCGACGCGAGAGGTGGTCGAGCGCACGGCCGGGGGTGGCCACGACGACGTCGACACCGCGTTCCAGCTCGCGAAGCTGACGGACGATCGGCTGGCCGCCGTAGATCGGCAACACGCGTGCGTTGATGCGCTTGCCGTACTTGTGCATCGCCTCGGACACCTGCATGCACAGCTCGCGGGTGGGCACGAGGACGATCGCCATCGGGTGCTTGCCCCGTTCGGTCTCGCTCAGACGCTGCAGGATCGGCAGGGCGAAGGCGGCCGTCTTGCCGGTGCCGGTGGCCGCCTGTCCGAGCAGGTCCGAGCCTGCGAGCAGCAAGGGAACCGCAGCGCTCTGGATCGGCGTCGGCTCCTCGTATCCAAGGTCGCTGAGCGCACTCAGGAGGTCGGGGCTCAGACCCAGGTCGGCAAAGGTGTTCGAGGCTGCTTCGTTACTCACCGGTGCAGTGTCGTCAACGCGGCGGCGAAGGGCAATTCCGGCTCTGGGAAGCGGAAGCTCGATCGTCGACCACTCTGGACGACTTGGCTGGGTCGCTAAAGGGTGGCTCTGGGTTCCTCGGGCTCGAGCGTCGAGTGGCTCACGAGTCCGGGTTGCTCGTCAGGTGCTGCCTCGACCTCGGCCGCGTCACGGCCGAGGTTGCTCGGCCACCACACGCGATCCCCGAGCAGGTACACCAACGCGGGCAGGGTGAGCGAGCGCACCAGCAACGTGTCGATCAGAACACCGAGCGCGACGACGAATGCGATCTGTGCCAGCAGCAGGATCGGGAACAGCGCCAACGCTCCGAACGTGCCGGCGAGCACGAGCCCGGCGGAGGTGATGACGCCGCCGGTGACCGCGAGCCCGAGCAGCACACCCTGCCGGG
>JBBQKE010000423.1:0-1570 GCA_038326585.1 Actinomycetales bacterium
CTCGCCCCGCGGGGGGCTTGGGCGTCTTGGGGGTCGCGCCCGCCGCCCGGGGGCCCCCCCCCCCCCCCCCCGAGTCGGTGGGCTGCCGTCACGATCGAGTAGGCGTAAGCCGCGATCGAGCGGGCGAGCGGGCCGGGGAGCGCGCCGGGCGCTGCCCCTGACTCTGCGTCGCCGCCCGGTGTTGCCGCCAGCCGCAGCGCGAGCCGGTCGCGCAGCACCGTGGCCGTGCGGCGAGACGGCGTCAGCACGAGCACGCTCGACGGGTCGAGACCGTCGTTGAGCACCGCTGCCGCAACGAGCTCGACCACCGCCGTGGTCTTGCCCGACCCGGGGGCGCCGAGCACGATCGCGCCGGGCGTGCGGCGAGCATCCACCACCCGCTGCTGCGCGTCGTCGAGCACCACGGCCGTCGCCGCGACGAGCGGCAGCGCGGCATCAAAGGTGGTCACGAGCCCACGCTACCGGCGTGCGGCGACAGTGCGGCGGGCTGCCTGGCAACGTTCGATGCGCCCTCAGTGAACAGGGCGGATGCTCCCATTCGCTGCGGGTACGCTGACATTCGTGGACATTCGCATCGGTATTCTCAACAGCCCCCGTGAGCTCGCCATCGAGAGCGCGGAGCCGGCCGACGACGTCGTCGCCGCGATCACGGCCGCCGTCGAAAAGGGCGCACCGCTCGTGACGCTCGTCGACAACAAGGGCAAGCAGTTCCTCGTGCCGACCGCAGCGATCGGCTACGTCGAGATCGGCAGCGACTCAGCCCGTCGCATCGGGTTCGTCGGCTAACAGCGGCCCACCAGCCGGTACGCTCGCAGTCATGGAACTGCTCTTCGTCACGGTCATCGGTGCCGCCCTCTCGCTCGGCGTGCGCTACATCGTTCCCGGCCGCGAGATGCACGGTCTTCTGCTCGTGCCCGCCATCGGCGCCGCCGCGACCGCCGCGATCTGGGTCATCTGCGTCTGGTTCGGCCTCACCTTCGACGGCGGCATCATTTGGGTCATCGCGCTCGTGCTCGGCCCGCTTGCCGCCCTCGCCCTCGCGCTCGTGCTACCGAAGCAGCGAACGACCGCCGATGCCGAGCTGCTCGAGCACCTCATGAAGCCGAGCGCTCCCGCGAAAGGCTGAGCCCCGCGGTCGGATGCTCGCGCTAGCCCGCGAGGGCGCGAACGGCGACGCTGCCCAAGCTGATGAGCGTCACGATCGCCAGCGCGATCATCATGATCGAGTAGTCACGGCGCAGCAGCACTGCCAGCGCTGAGACGACGACGCCGGCCGACATCACGACGACGAAGATGAACACCGGCACGCGTACCGCCTCGTCGAGGCCCCACGCGCTACTGGCCCACACAAGACCGCTCTGCACGAGCTGCAGAGCGGCACCCGCGCCGAGCATCCCGAAGCCCCACCAGCCGAGGCGGGTGCGAGGCAGAGTGCGGAAGCCTGCCGGCTGGGGCGTGGTCGACATGAGTGGGGCTAGGCCGTCAGTCCGAGGCGATCCATGCGACGCGTGTGCTCGGCGATGAGTTCGGTGAACACCGGCTCGATCTGGGCCTCGTCTTTCGTTCGGTC
>JBBQKE010000424.1:0-1562 GCA_038326585.1 Actinomycetales bacterium
CGACCGCCGAACACGGTGGAATACCGCGGGCAGTCGTCGCAGGATGAGCACGAGCGCGACGACGGTCAGCAGCTCGACGAGCAACTGGGTGAGGCCCACGTCGATGGCGCCGAGCGCGAAGAACCACAGCGCGACGACGAAGCCCGCTCCCCCGACGAGAATCAGTGCAGTCAGGCGGGATCGGGTGATCACGGCCGGTACGACAGTCGCGAGCAGCAGGGCTAGCAACAGTGGGTCGGTCCACGGCTCTGCCGGCTCAATGATTGCCCCGAGGGTCGGCGAGAGGATGACCCCGATGACGGCGACCACCCCGAGCAGAATCCACGGTGTGCCGAGGTGAATCGGTTGCGCATCGGTGCGTGTCAGGTCGCCCACGCGCCTGCCGGCCGTGATCAAGCCACTGCGGATGCGCTCGACAATGTCGATCGCGGTGAACGAGAGGATGCGCCGCTCGAACACGCGATCAAGCGCCTGACGACGGCTGACGACCACGAGGCCGAGCACGATGATGCTGATCGACAGGGCAAGTTCGATCGTGAACCCACCGAAGAGCGCGAATGTGGGGGTGTACGGCGTGCCCGCAGCCGCGCCGCCAGCCGCAGCCATGAGGGGATGCAACCACACCACAGCCGGACCCAGCACGAGGCCCAGCAGCGCCGGCAGCACCGCCGGGACGAGGATTCCCGGGCCTGCTTCAGAAACGAACTGCGGCATCCGGTGCGTGTCAAGATCGTCGTCAACGCGCTCGCTGCCACGGTAGTCGGTGAAGCCGCCGAGCACGATGCGGGCAGTGTAGGCAAAGGTTGCCGTCGCTCCGATGACGGCGGTACCCGCGAGCAGCACGCCCAGCCAGGCGGGTCCGCCGGGTTCGAGCATCTGCCCGAGCAGGTACTCCTTCGAGATGAAGCCCAGAAGCGGAAACACGCCAGCCATCGACAGTCCGGCCAGAAGGGTGACCGCGAAGGTCACGGGCATCGATCGGCGCAAACCCCGCAGCAGCCGAATGTCACGGGTGCCAGCGCGCTGGTCGATGATGCCGACGACCATGAAGAGAGCCGATTTGAAGAGAGCGTGAGCGAGCGTGTACAGGGCAGCGGTCGCGAGCGCGGTTGGCGTTCCCACGCCGATGAGAGCGACGATGAAGCCGAGCTGGCTCACCGTCGAGTACGCCATGACCTCTTTCAGATCGAAGCGGCGCAGCGCGAACACCGCGCCCATGATCGCCGTGATGAGACCGCTCGTGACCAAGATGGACTGCCAGACCACCGTGCCGGCGAGAGCAGGTGAGAACAGCAACAGCAGATAGATGCCAGCCTTCACCATCGCAGCAGCGTGCAGGTAGGCGCTCACCGGCGTCGGGGCCACCATCGCGTCGGGAAGCCACATGTGGAACGGGAACTGCGCCGACTTCGTCATTGCCGCGAGAGCGATGAGCACCGAGACTGCCGCAACAAAGCCCGGGTCGGTCTGCCACACCTCGCTGACCAGCGCCTCGCTCACGACGGTCGTGCCGGTTCGGGCGATGATGAGTACGACGGCGAACAGCAGAGCGAGGCCGCCCA
>JBBQKE010000425.1:0-1562 GCA_038326585.1 Actinomycetales bacterium
ACGCCGCCTACTACCGGCGCGTCCGCGGCCAATTGCTCCTGACGCTCGGCGACGGGCACGAGGCGGTGCTGGCGCGGACCTACCCCGAGCCGTCAGACGCGTGTGAGCTGTGCCGTTGGTGGATGCGCTGCAACGGCCGTCGCCGGGCAGACGACCATCTGTCGTTCATCGCCGGCATCGCGCGCAGCCACCGCAGGGAGTTCACGGCCAACGACGCGCCGACGCTGGCGCGGGCCGCCGCGCTGGCGCATCCGCTGCCGTTTGCGCCCTCGCGCGGCTCGCGCCAGACCTACGAGCGGCTGCGCGATCAGGCGCGGGTGCAGCATCAGCAGCGCACCAGCAGGACTCCCGTGCACGAGCTGCTCGAGGCCCAGCCCGGCCTGGGCCTGGCGCGCCTCCCCGAGCCATCATCAGGCGATCTGTTCCTCGACCTCGAAGGCGCCCCCTACGCGCGCGACGGCGGTCGCGAGTATTTGTTCGGGCTGTGGTCATCGCGCGGCTACGAGTCGTGGTGGGCGTGGGACGACGCCGGCGAGCGCGCCGCCTTCGAGGCGCTCGTCGACCGCATCACCCGGCAGTGGGCCGACACGCCCGGCATGCACGTCTACCACTTCGCGCCCTACGAGCCGTCGGCGCTCAAGCGCCTGATGGGCCGCTACGCGTCGAAGGGCGATGAACTCGACCGCCTGCTGCGCGGCGAACGCTTCGTCGACCTGCTGGCGGTAGTGCGCCAAGGCCTGCGCGCCGGCGTCGAAAGCTACTCGATCAAGCAGTTGGAGCAATTCTACGGCTTCACGCGCGAGGTGCGTCTGGGCACGGCTGGTGAGCAGCGGATGGTGCTGGAACTCGCGCTCGAGAGCTTCGCCGTCGACAGCGTGACCGCGGAAACGCGCGCGGCGGTCGAAGGCTACAACCGCGACGACTGCCGCTCCACCGAGGCGCTGCGTGATTGGCTCGAGGGCCTGCGCGCCGGGGCGATCGCGACGGGAGCAGTGATCGAGCGGCCGACCGAGAAGGCGCCCGAGCCGCCCAAAGACGTCGGCGATCTCGAAGCGCGGCAGCTGGCCATGCGAGCAACGCTGCTCACGGGCCTGCCCGAGGCCCGAGCCGACCGCGGCGACAACGACCAGGCCCGTTGGCTGCTCGCCTACCTGCTCGACTGGCACCGCCGCGAAGAGAAGGTGGCATGGTGGGAACACTTCCGCCTCGCCGCGCTGGCGCCTGACGACCTGTTCGATGAGCCGAACGGCGTCGCTGGTCTCGAGTTCGTGACGCGCGTCGATGTCGTGCGCAACAGGAAGACGCAGAAACCGACTGGCTCCGTCATCGATCGCTATCGCTACCCGCTGCAGGAGACCGAGGTCGGGAAAGGCGGGGTGAGGCTACCGGGTGGCGTCACGTTCGGCGAGATCGCGGCTGCTGACCGCACGGCCCGCACGCTCGACATCAAGAAGGGCAAGAGCACCAGTGACATGCATCCGTCGGCGCTGTTCCAATCCAAAGTGGTGACGGCCGACGAGCAGCAGGAGTCGCTGCTGCGACTCTGTGACCGCGCCGACGAG
>JBBQKE010000426.1:0-1560 GCA_038326585.1 Actinomycetales bacterium
CGAGAGTTCCTTCTTGGCCTGCTCGGCAGCTTCCTTGAGGCGCTGCTTGGCGATCTTGTCCTTCGAGACATCGACTCCCGTCGTGTCCTTAAACTTGCCGATCAGGTACTCGACGACGCGCTGATCCCAGTCGTCGCCGCCGAGGCGGTTGTCACCGGCGGTCGACCGCACCTGAATAGTGCTGAAGTCGTCGTCTTTGCCCACTTCGAGCAGACTGACGTCGAAAGTTCCGCCACCGAGGTCGAAGACCAGGATGAGCTCGTCTTCTTTGCCTTTGTCGAGGCCGTAGGCGAGAGCGGCCGCGGTGGGCTCGTTGATGATGCGCAGCACGTTGAGGCCCGCGATCTCGCCGGCCTCCTTGGTGGCCTGACGCTCGGCGTCGTTGAAGTACGCCGGAACCGTGACGACGGCGTCGGTGACGCTCTCGCCCAGGTACTGCTCCGCATCCCGCTTCAGCTTGGCGAGAATGCGCGCGCTGATCTCTTGCGGGGTGTACCTCTTGTCGTCGATCTCGACCTTCCAGTCGGTGCCCATGTGGCGCTTGACGCTCGCGATGGTGCGGTCGACGTTGGTGACGGCCTGGCGCTTCGCGGTCTCGCCGACGAGCACCTCGCCGTCTTTCGTGAAGGCGACGACCGAGGGGGTCGTGCGGAAGCCTTCTGCGTTGGCGATGACGGTGGGTTCGCCACCTTCGAGAACAGAGACGACAGAGTTGGTGGTTCCGAGGTCGATACCGACGGCACGAGCCATGGTGGTGCTCCTTACGAGATCAGGGAGCGCGAAAGGTTGAGTCGCGCTCTGTCAAGTTTGCGATTCGGGATGCTCGCTGTCAAGTTGAGGGGTGAAAACTTGAGTAGTACTGGCTCAACTCTCAGGTTGCCGGGTCTGAGCGCGTCCGAAACTGGACCCGATTCGCGCTACCTGGTGTTTACCCCTGAGAGGTAGCGTGATCGCATGACTGAGAAGCCTGCCGACAATGGCGTCGGGGCCACCCCCCTGCAGCCCACCGACAAGACAGTTCCCGCCACCGCGAACACCGGCGCCGTCGGCGTCATGGGGCTCGATCTGCAGGATGGCGTCGAGGTGCCCCGCAGACGCGTCTTCGCCTGGGCCTTCTGGGACTGGGCGACGCAGCCGTTCAACACCGTGCTGCTCACCTTCGTCTGGGTGCCGAGCTACCTGACGAGCACGTTCTTCATCGATCCGACGCTCATCGGCACCGCGGGTGAAGAAGCCGCGCTCGGCCAGCTCGCGAGCTATCTCGGCTACGGCATCACGATCGCCGGGCTTCTGATCGCCCTGCTCGCGCCCGTGCTCGGGCAACGTGCTGACCGCGCGGGGCGGCAGAAGCTGACCCTCTTCATCTTCACCGCGCTGCTCATCGGCGCCCAGCTCGGCCTGGTATTCGTGCAACCGGGCGGCGAGTGGTTCTGGGTCGGCGTCTCGCTCATCGCGATCGGCAGCGTCTTCGGCGAGATCGCGGGCGTGAACTACAACGCCCTGCTCATCTCGGTCTCGACCCCGAAGACGATCGGCAAGGTCTCCGGCCTCGGCTGGGGC
>JBBQKE010000427.1:0-1537 GCA_038326585.1 Actinomycetales bacterium
CAGGCACTCGCTTCGCGCAGCAGCACCCCGTCAGGGTCGCGACCGATGAGCACGGCGTGGTCGCGGTAGAGACTCGACGCGAACGAGTTGTAGGTGGCCACCGTCGGCTGCGTGAACGCGTCGACGATCGCACGGGAGGAACCGGCGGCATCGGATTCGCTCGCCGCATCCGTCGCCCGAAGCGGAGCAGCCGCACCGAGCAGCCCCGACGCGCCCAGCTGCACGAGTCGTTCGCGGATGCGCGCCGCGAGCTCGCCCGCCGCCTTGCGCGTGAAGGTGAGGCCGAGCACTTGGTCGGGTGCGACGTGCCCGTTCGCGACGAGCCACAGCACGCGCGCTGCCATGGTCTCGGTCTTGCCCGAACCAGCGCCCGCGACGACGAGGGCGGGGGCGAGGGGCGCTTGAATGATGTCGAGCTGTTCCGGGGTCGGCTTGTGCTGCCCGAGTTTCTCGGCAATCTCGACCGCACTGATCTCGCGTCGGCTGGGCTCACTCATCGCCGGTCACCGGCCCTACTCGATGGATGCGGTGGGCCGCAGCCGAGAAATCGAAACGGTCAATCGTGCGCACGCCCATGAGTTGGGCGACGGCGATGGCCTCAACGGCCTGGCGCAGGCGCTCACGAAAGCCCTCAAGCTGATCGTCATCGAGTGGCTCTTGCACGGCCTCGCGATAGTCGTCGCCGCCCTTGCCCTCGCGCACGTAGAGCAGACGAGCGCCTCCCGGGTGATGTGGCAGCCCTTCGAGAACCTCGTCGAGCACCTCGTCGAAGGCACCATCGGCGTAGGCGAGCTGATACGCCCCGAGTTGCGCGTGCTCGTCGATCTCAGCCTGCTTCGTCAGCGGCGCGCCGGTCTTGAGGTCGATGATGCGCACCCCGCCGTCAGCGTCGACCTCGAGCCGGTCGACGATTCCGCTCACGCGAGCCCGGTCGACCGTCACCTCGAAGCGTTGCTCGGCCGCGACGAGCCCGCGCGACTCGGCCTCGGCGTCGCGCAAGTAGGCGGCGACCCCTACGGCGTAGCGCCTGGCGAGCCGACGCTGCTGTTCGGCAAGCCAGGGCGACTCGAAGACGAGCTCGTTCCAGCGGCTCTCGATCGCGGCCCAGATGGCGTCGACCTCGGGCTCGGTCGCGGTTTCCATCGCCCAGTGCACGATCGTACCGATGCCCATCGCCGGGCTCGTCTCACTCGGGGCGACACGGTCGAGAAACCAGTCGAGGGGAGACTTCTCGATCGCCTCGAGCTTCGACGGCGAGAGGCTAACCGACTCATCGCCCGCGAACAGGTCGGCATCGGTGCTCGGTGCGAGCAACCCCCACCATGACTGCGGGTTCGCACCGGGTGCCCGTTCGGCGGCGAGCCGAGCGAGGGCGAGCGCGGCCTCAGCCCGGTCTGAGTCGCGCGCGAGCCGACCGTCATCGACGAGCTCGCGCCGCAGTCGGCCCACGAGCGTGCGCAGCGACCGCGCGCGCACCGGTCGGGCGACGGATGCTGCGAACGCCGGGTCGCGCTCAGCGTGCTCGCGGACGAGGGCG
>JBBQKE010000428.1:0-1529 GCA_038326585.1 Actinomycetales bacterium
CTAGCGCGGCCGGGCCTGCGTCGGGCTTCGGGTAGGCGCCGACGAGCGCCCGCGCGCGTCAGGCCGTGATGCTGAGCAGCACGTGGCCCGAGGCCACGGTTTCGCCGACCGCGGCTCCGATGCCCGTCACGGTGCCGTCTTTGTGCGCCGTGAGAGGCTGCTCCATCTTCATGGCCTCGAGCACGACCACGAGATCGCCCGCGACCACGGTGTCGCCCTCGGCGACAGCGAGCTTGATGACGGTGGCCTGCATCGGGCTCTTGACCGCATCGCCAGAAGCACCGGAGGCGACGGCGAGCCCGGTGCGCCGCTTGGGCGGCGCGGCGAGCCTGGTCGCGGTGCGGGATGCTCCGCTCGGCATGAGCGTCGCCGGCAGCGACACTTCCAGACGTTTGCCCGCAACCTCGACGACCACGGTGTGGCGCGCTCCCGGCTCGGCGTGCGGCTCGGCGAGCGAACCGCTCCACGGCTCGATTCTGTTGTCGAACTCCGTCTCGATCCAGCGGGTGAAGATCGTGAACGGCTCTCCGTTCGACGGCGCGAACGCTGGATCGTCCACAATGGCGCGGTGAAACGGCAGCACGGTCGGCAGGCCGGCGATCTCGAACTCGGCAAGGGCGCGACGCGACCGTTCGAGCGCGTCGTCACGCGATGAGCCGGTCACGATGAGCTTGGCGAGCAGCGAGTCGAAGGCGCCCGAGATGACGTCGCCCGTCGTGACCCCCGAGTCGACGCGCACGCCGGGCCCGCCCGGAAAGCGCAGAGCGTGCACGGGGCCAGGCATGGGCATGAAGTTGAGACCGGGGTCTTCGCCGTTGATGCGGAACTCGATCGAGTGCCCGTGCGCCACCGGGTCGTCGTAGCCGATCTCTTCGCCCTCGGCAAGACGGAACTGCTCGCGCACCAGGTCGATGCCCGTGACCTCTTCAGAGACGGGGTGCTCGACCTGCAGGCGCGTGTTGACTTCGAGGAACGAGACGGTGCCGTCGGCGCCGATGAGAAACTCGCACGTGCCGGCGCCGAGGTAGCCGACCTCTTTCAGGATCGCTTTCGACGAGCTGTAGAGCAGCGACGTCTGCTCGTCGGTGAGGAAGGGAGCTGGCGCTTCTTCGACGAGCTTCTGGTGGCGCCGCTGCAGCGAGCAGTCGCGCGTCGAGATGACGACAACGTTGCCGTGCGCATCTGCGAGGCACTGGGTTTCGACGTGACGCGGCTTGTCGAGGTATTTCTCGACGAAGCACTCGCCTCGACCGAACGCGGCGATCGCCTCGCGCGTGGCCGAGTCGAACAGCTCGGGAATCTCTTCGCGCGTGCGCGCCACCTTGAGGCCGCGGCCGCCGCCGCCGAAGGCTGCCTTGATGGCGACCGGCAGACCGTGCACATCGACGAACGCGAGCACCTCGTCGGCGCCGCTCACGGGGTTGAGGGTGCCGGGGGCGAGCGGGGCGCCCACCTTCTCGGCGATGTGCCGGGCGCTGACCTTGTCGCCGAGCTTCTCGATGGCCTCAGGGCTCGGCCCGATCCAGATG
>JBBQKE010000429.1:0-1522 GCA_038326585.1 Actinomycetales bacterium
CACGTGCTCGTCGGGCCGGGCGGCGTCTTTGTCGTCGACACGAAGAGCTGGCGCGACGTGACCGTGGCGGGAGGCCGACTCTTTCGCGGGCAGGCCGACGTCACCGATGACCTGGCCGCGCTCGCCGACGTGGGCGTGAGCACCGAGGCGGCGCTCGTCGAGCTGGGGCTCGCTCCGGGTGAGGTGCGCGTGGTTGTGGTGCTCGCGGGTTCCGCGATGGACCCGGTGCTGCTCACGAGCCTGGGCGGCTTGGTGGTGGTCGGCGAGCGGAGGGCATCCGCGTTCATCAACGGGTTCGGCGGCCGCCTGACCACCCGTCAACAGAACACCGTGCTGGCCGCGGTCATGACGCACTTTCCGGTGCTGGGCGACGAGCCGGTGCCGCTCGATCTGAGTGTTCCCGAGCCGGTGCTCGACGAGCCCGCCTTGCTGACGGTCGACGAGGTGGCCGACACGTTTCTGGCCGGGATGCTCGCCGCCCCGATCGAGGAGTGGATGGCTTTTCTGCACCCCGAGCAGGCCAAGCTCGTGCGGCGCAGCTTCTCGGGGCCGGCGAGAATCCGTGGTGCGGCGGGCACCGGCAAGACGGTCGTGGGGCTGCATCGGGCGGCGTACCTGGCGCGAGCATCCACGGGGCGCATCGTGGTGACGACATTCGTGAAGACGCTGCCGGCGGTGCTCGGCACGCTGCTGCACCGACTCGCGCCCGAGACGGTCGAGCGCGTCGAGTTCACGGGAGTTCACGCCTTCGCGATGCGGGTGCTGCGCGAGCGCGGGCAGCGGGTGACGCTCGATCTCGGGCAGGCGACGCAAGCGTTCAGCTACGCGTGGGGCACGGTCGGGCGGCGCGGGCCGCTCTTCGCAATCGACCAGAACCATCGCTACTGGCGCGACGAGATCGGCTCGGTCATCAAGGGCCGCGGGCTGACGACGTTCGAGCAGTACGCCGACCTGCCGCGCTCCGGTCGCCGTCGCCCGCTGCGGGCCGAGCAGCGGCGTGCGGTGTGGCAGCTGTATCTCGCCTACGAGGCGGCCCTGCGCGAGCGCGGCCTGCTCGACTTCGAAGACGTCATCCTGCGCGCCGAAGCCAGCCTGCGCGAGACACCGATGACGGGGGTTGATCACGTCATCGTCGACGAGGCCCAAGATCTCTCGTGCGCGATGCTGCGCATGCTGCACGCCCTCGTCGGCGATCGCCCCGACGGCCTGACGCTCATCGGCGACGGCCAGCAGACCATCTACCCCGGCGGCTACTCCCTCGCCGAGGCGGGCATCTCGGTCGCCGGCCGCGGAGTCGTGCTCTCGACCAACTACCGCAACACCCGCGAGATCGCGTCGTTCGCCTTGTCTGTGGTCGAAGGCGACGAGTTCGTCGACCTCGAGGGCGGCCCCGGCCGGGCGGATGCTGCGCTCGACGTTCCCCGCACCGGCCCGTCGCCGTCGCTGGAGTCTTTCGAGTCTCTCACTGCGCACGATGCAGCGCTGGTGTCGTGGGTGCGGTCGCTGGTCGCGTCAGGCGTCG
>JBBQKE010000430.1:0-1518 GCA_038326585.1 Actinomycetales bacterium
ACGCGCGTGCATGCGCGAGGTTTCACACTCGACGGCCTCGCCATTTCTCGCGACGGAGGCATACGAGAATCACAACGGCACATATGGCGCGCCGTACAACTCGACTGGCCGCTGCTCCCCGCCGATGCCGCACTCAACTCTCTGGGCGCCGTCGCGCTTTCCAACAACGCGTCAGTACTCGGCACCGACCTGCTCCCAGCGGGCTGGATCGATGAGTGCGCAACCGAGCTTCGCCCCACGCAAGTCTCCGCCGTTTCCGCACACACGGTCACCGCCGACGCATCCGTCACCATCACCGGCGACGCCCCCGCGGTGCGACTGCTCAGCGACAGCGCCCGCACGCAGCGAGACTCGCTCGCGAGCATGGCGTTCGCGGCGATGCTCGCGCGTGCGACTCACGTGACATCCGACAGTGTGCTTTCACTCGACGACATCTCGGCCGGCTCACCACCGTGCCCCGTCTGGTTCGGTGACGCGAGACGCACCGCCAGCACCAACGATGCGTGCACTCGCCGCTGGCTTGTGGTTGTAGCCCAGCACGGCGGCGAAACACGCCTCACCGGCTTCACGCCTGCACAAGGTGTGTTGGTGGTCAACGGCGACCTGCGCTTCGATGCCGGCGTGCGATTCGCCGGGGTCCTGCTGGTGAATGGACGCCTGATCATCTCGCACCCCGACACCGCGATGCCTATCGAGTTGCTCGGGACAGTGTTCGTGCGTGATCAGACACGTATCGGAAGCGAGGTTCGCGGTCCCGTGCTGATCGCCTCAAGCCGATGTGCCACAAGACTTGCGCTCGCAGCGGCCGGAACGCCCAGCCCCAGGCGGCAGCACGGATGGACAGAGCGGCCATGATGCCCGCGCGTCACATCGTCATCCACAGTGACATCGCGCCGACGCGAGTGCTCGCCGGCGGTACAGCGCGAGCCAAGGGTGTCACAAATCCTGTCGTTGGCAGGGGGGGCCCCCCTCTCTCGGGCGTTACCTCACCCGCCGCCGGTCGTATGCAGGGTGAATCGCCCGACCGCTCAGGTCAAAGTGTCCAGTTCCGATCACGTGACCCGTTGTCCGGGATCGCCCCGGTCTCACGACCACCACCGCGCAACCCCCTGCCGTATGCAGCTCTTCGGCCGAAAGAAGACGACCATCGGACTCGATATCGGGTCAGGCCTCGTGAAGGCCGCGGTCATCGATCATGCCGGTGCGACACCGGAACTCACCAGGGTGGTCATCACCCCGCTCAACGAGAACGCCATCGTTGAAGGCGAAGTCATGGACCACGCCATGGTCGCTGACGCGATCCGGCAAACCATGGAAGCCATCGGCGTCAAGAAGCCCAATGTCGTAGCCGCCGTCGGCGGACGCGATGTCATCGTGAAAAAGATCCAGGTCGAGCGCGTGAAGGACGCACAGGCACAGGAGCTGATTCGCTGGGAAGCGGAACAGCATGTGCCTTTTGATATGGAATCGGTCGAGCTCGATCATCAGATCCTCGATCCCGATGGCGACAGCCTCGAG
>JBBQKE010000431.1:0-1506 GCA_038326585.1 Actinomycetales bacterium
CGAAGAGGCCCGGGGCATCGTTGCCCGCTCGGATGCGCTGCTCGTGCTGGGGTCATCGCTCGTGGTCAATTCGGGCATCCGTCTGGTGGGCCAAGCCGCGAAGAAGCGCATCCCCACGATCATCGTCAACCGCGGCGAGACGAAGGCCGACAGTCGGGCGGCCCTTAAGATCGAAGCGGGCACCACAGAGACCCTCGCCGCTCTGCGCGAGGCGCTGTTGCCATAGTCGGCCCCCGATCGTCGGGAGGCCCGAGAAAGGCAGACCTCATGACGGTGTTCGCACTCGTGCGCCACGGCGAGACCGACTGGAACCGCGAGCGGCGCATCCAGGGCTCCACCGACATTCCGCTCAACGACACCGGGCGCGAGCTGGCCCGCGTGACGGGCGCGCTGCTCGCCAGCCGGCGCTGGACCGCGCTCGTCGCGTCTCCCCTCTCCCGCGCCTCCGAGACCGCGCGCATCATCGGCGGCTACGTGGGTCTGGCGGATCCCGAGCTCGAATCTCGGCTGGCCGAGCGCGACTACGGCCAAGCCGAAGGTCTCACGGGTGCCGAGATCGACGTGAAGTTTCCTGACGGCGCCGACGTGCCCGGTCGGGAGGCACGCGAAGCCGTCGCCGAGCGCGCTGTCGCCGCCCTGCACGACTTGGCCGCGCGTCACCCCGGTGAGGCCGTGATCGTGGTCGCGCACGGCGGCGTCATCCGCAGCGTGCTCGAGTCGGTCGAACCGGGGCGCCACCGCGGCATGATCACGAACGGCTCGGTGCACTCGTTTCGCCACGCCGATGGGGCCCTTGAGCTTGTCGCCTTCGATGACCCCATCGATGAGCAGTCGATCTTTCCGTTTGCCGACGACTTCGAGCAGCAGAACCCGCTCGCTGCGCGCGAGGCAGACCGCTGATGGCGAGCGGACCCGAGCGCTTCCTGGCCGCGACGGCGCACCTGCCGATCACTCCGCAGCGGATGCCCGACTCGACCCACACGGCAGCTGAAGCCGCGGCTGCCGTCGGCTGCGAGGTCGGCGCGATCGTCAAGTCGCTCGTCTTCGTCGCGGTGCACGCCGGCGCGCAGGGCGAGCCCGACAGACAGCAGCCCGTGCTGACGCTTGTCTGCGGCGACAATCGCGCCGACCTCGAGGCTCTGGCCGTGGTGCTCGACGCCCGCGTCGAGAAGGCCGACGCTGCGACCGTCAAACTCGCGACGGGCTACTCGATCGGCGGAGTACCGCCGCTCGGGCATCCGGAACCCGTGCGTACGGTCGTCGATCGCGACCTGCTGCGCTTTGAGACCGTGTGGTCAGCCGCTGGCAGCGCCTACGACGTCTTTCCGGCGACGCCGCAGCAACTCGTCGAGTGGACCCGCGGCGAGCTCGCCGACATCGGCACTCGCTAGCGCACGCACCGCGGCGTCAGTGGCTGGTCAAGGCCTCGATCTCGAGGTCGCCCGCGATGACCTTGGCCGAAACATCAGTGATGCGCGTGCGCGTCGAACGGGCGTGACGTCGCAA
>JBBQKE010000432.1:0-1504 GCA_038326585.1 Actinomycetales bacterium
CGCACTGAGGCGATGACGTTCGTCGACTTCAACACCGGCATGTTCGTCGGCTCGGGCGGCAACCGCGAAGAGACCGTCACGAAGAACAACCTCGAAGCGGCCGAAGAGCTCGTGCGTCAGCTGCGCCTGCGCGATATCGGCGGCATCATCGTGGTCGACTTCATCGACATGGTGCTCGAGTCGAACCGCGATCTCGTGCTGCGCCGCCTCATGGAGTGCCTCAGCCGCGACCGCACGAAGCACCAGGTCGCCGAGGTCACCAGTCTCGGTCTCGTGCAGATGACGCGCAAGCGCCTGGGTCTGGGCCTGCTCGAGACCTTCAGCGAGGCCTGCGAGACGTGCGCCGGCCGCGGCCTCATCGTGCACCACGAGCCCGTCACCAAGCACCGCTCGTCGAACGACTCGAACCAGAACGGCGGCGGCAACAACCGTCGGCGCGGTGGTGGCTCTAGCGGCGGCGGCAACGGCGGCGGAAACTCGCGCGGCGGCTCAGCCCCCAAGTCGGGCCCCTCTGCCGGAACCCACGCGATCACCGACGACGTGAGCCGCGCGCTCGCTGCCATCGCGGCGAAGACGGTCACGTCGACGGCAACGGGCGCCATCACGCTTCCCGCGACAACGGATGCTCCCGTCGAGCCCGCGGCCGCCCCCACCGAGGCGCCCGAGGCCGAGTCGGTTCACCTGCTCGACCTGCCGGAGGCGAGCCAGCCGGCCCGCGTGCGACCCTCGCTCGACCCGAAGTCAGCCGACGAGCTGCTCGACTCGGTGCTCGAGTCTCTGCCCGAACCGCCGGCTCCTGGCACGCGCAAGCGCGCCTCGCGCCGCGTCTCGAGCGGCACGATCACCACCGCCTCGCCGGACGACGCCTCCTGACGCGCGCGCCAAGGGCGGCTGTCTAGGATGGCGGCGTGACGCAGAGCCAGCCTGACCTGCAGAAGGTCGACCCGCACGCGGGCCACGACCACTCGGCGCACGAGGGGCCCCGCCGCGCGCGGGCCGTGCACGTGGTGTGGCTCGTCGGCGCTGTTGCGGTGCTCATAGGCCTCGTGGCCGTGCGGGCGTTCACGGCCGAGAACCTTGACGCGGGCATCCCGAACCCGGTGCAAGACCTGCTGACACTCTCGACGAGCGTGCTCGTCGAGTCGCTGCCGTTCATCGTGCTGGGCATCGCGCTGTCGATTCTCGTGCAGGTGTGGATTCCTGAAACCTGGCTGTTGCGCATCTTGCCCCGCAACCAGTGGGGCCGACGCGCGGTCATCTCGCTGTTCGGCATGTTCTTGCCGGTGTGCGAGTGCGGCACCGTGCCGCTGGCTCGCGGGCTCGTGCGACGCGGCTTCACGATTCCTGAGTCGATGGTCTTTCTCGTCGCGGCGCCCATTCTCAATCCGATCACGATCATCACGACACACCAGGCGTTCGGCTTCGACGACGGCATTCTCGTCGCGCGCTTACTGGGCGGCTGCGCGATCGCCAACGTTCTCGGCTGGTTGTTCAGCAAGCACCC
>JBBQKE010000433.1:0-1501 GCA_038326585.1 Actinomycetales bacterium
TACCTCATCCTCCCGAGGATCGATGACCTGGAGGACGCGGTCCTGTCCCTGGCGCGGATCGGAGTCGACGGCGTCGCCGGCATCCTCGCCGGCGGCTTCGATGGCTGGCGCGACGCCGGTCTGCCGGTCGCCAGCTCCGGCGCGATCGCGCCCCGCGAGCTCGAGCGCGCCGGTGGCAAGGTGCGCGTGCTCGACGTCCGAGAGGACTCCGAGTTCGAGGACGAAGGTCACATCCCGCGCGCGTCACATATGTACGTCGGCTACCTCGAGAAGCACCTCGGCGAGCTCCGGCCCGAGCTGGACCGCACGCAGCCCGTCGCGGTGACCTGCAGCGTCGGCCACCGCGCCAGCCTGGCCGCGAGCATCCTTCGCCGCCAGGGGTTCGAGCGGGTCGACAACCTGCTCGGCGGGATGACCGCCTGGGAGAAGCTCTCGCTGCCCATGGAGAAGGGACCCGAGAACACCGTCACCACCCCCGAGATCGAAGGAGAGCGAACATGACTGCGATCGTACGCTTCAGCCGGTCCCCCTACGTGGTCGGAACCGGGATTGGCTTGCTCAACATGTGGGCCTTCGCCACGGCCAACCGCGGCCTCGGCGTGACCACGGCGTTCGAGAGCGCCGCGGCGATGACGGAGCGCCGGTTCGCCCCCGACGCGACGCACATCAACGCCTACCTCAAGGCCCGGGAGGAGGCTCCGAAGATCGACTGGGAGACGTTCCTCGTCCTCGGCGTCGCCGCCGGTAGCTTCCTGGCCGCGCGGGCCGCGGGCGACCGGACGGCCAGCGCGGTGCCGGCGTTGTGGGCTCGACGGTTCGGTGCGAGCGCGACGAAGCGGTTCGCCGGGGCCTTTCTCGGAGGTGCGGCGATGATGTTCGGCGCGCGGATGGCGAAGGGCTGCACCAGCGGCCACGGCATCACGGGGACCTCGCAGCTCGCGCTGTCGAGCTGGGTGTTCACGCCGATCATGTTCGCCAGCGCCGCGCTCGTTGCTCGCGCGCTCTTCGGCAAGGGGGCGCGCTGATGTCGTCGGCACCCGATTCGGCGGGCAAGCGCCTGCTCGGCCTCGTCACGGGTCTCGCCTTCGGAGCGCTGCTGCAGCGAGGCCGCCTCGCCCGCTACGAGACAATCCTCGGTCAGCTGCTCGGACACGACGGGCGGGTCGTCAAGGCGATGGGCACCGCGGTCGTGGTCGGAGGGGTAGGGTTCCAGGCGCTCAAACGGCGCGGCCACGCAAAGCCTGATCTCAAGCCGATGAAGGTCGGCGGCGTGGTCGGCGGCGCGGCGTTGTTCGGCTCCGGCTTGGCGCTCCTCGGCTACTGCCCTGGCACGTCGGTCGCTGCTGTCGGCGAGGGCCACCGCGACGCGCTCGTCGGCGCCCTCGGGATGCTGGCCGGCGCGGGCGCATTCGTCGCCCTCTATCCGAAGCTTGCACCGCTGCTCGACGCGGGCGGCGATCTCGGCAAGGTCACGGTGACCGAGGTCGCCCGTGAGCCGGAG